>NZ_LPUG01000029.1:0-34830 GCF_001560855.1 Anoxybacillus sp. P3H1B
CGATAGTCTAACTTGTCCTCGAACCGTGGGGCACACGGGGATCGCTCGGTCAACTTCTCATCATGAGATGGGATTACCCGAGAAGCCCCCACCTCTAAGCGAAGCGTAGGTGGGGGGAGTATGTCACTATGGTGACATATTAATAAAATGGGTTGGCATCGCGAATGAAAATTCGTCCCCAAGACCTAGTGTCTTGGGGCGAATTTTTTATTTAGCTTATTGGATAAAAGGAGGAGCTTGGAAGTGAGAGGTAAAAATCCATTCGAGTCTTGGCAATATCATCTTTTACTTTTGCTTCGAATCGGAATTTCCAATGTGGGCGATTGGATTTATTTAATTTCCTTGAATTTATTGGTTCTCAATATGACTGATTCCCCTTTTGCGGTATCTATCCTGTATATGCTCAAGCCTTTAGCGGCCTTACTTACGAACGCTTGGTCCGGGAGTGTGATAGATCGATTCAATAAACGGAATCTTATGATCATGCTAGATGTGATAAGGGCTGTACTAATTGCCATCCTGCCTTTTTGTTCTTCGATTGGGGCTATTTATTTTATTGTTTTTTTCATCTGTATAGCAAGTGCGGTATTTGGACCGGTATCGATGACTTATATCACCCAGCTAACTCCTCCGGAGCAAAGGCAGCGCTTTAATTCATTGCGAAGTTTAATGGACTCCGGCGGTTTTCTGATCGGGCCAGCGGTTGCAGGTGCCCTATTTTTAGTCGGAACGCCTGTATTGGCCCTTTATATTAATTCATTGGCTCTACTCTTCTCAGGGGCGATCACCTTGTTGCTTCCGAATGTTGAAACACAGCTGGTAAGTCATCCAGCCGATCACAAAGGCTCTTTCCAGCTGCTGAAAAACGATTGGAAGCTGGTGATGAATTTTAGTTATCGTTACGTTTATATCACGCTTATTTATTTTTTATTTAGCTGCATGATGGTAATCGCGACAGCCGTTGATTCATTGGAAGCTGCCTTTGCGAAAGAAGTGCTTGCTTTATCAGAAAGTGAGTATGGCTTTTTAGTGAGTGTAGCTGGAGGAGGTGTTGCGTTGGGAGCGATTGTGAATGCCATATTTTCGCGAAAATTAGCGACGTCTTGGTTAATCGGCTTTGGTGCCTTCCATGTAGCGATTGGCTATATGATCTATGCTTGTTCAAGCTCTTTTTCTATCGCTGCTTTGGGGTTCTTTATTCTTTCCGTCTCTTTATCCTTTGCCAATACCGGATTTTATACCTTTTATCAAAATAACATACCTGTTTCCGTAATGGGAAGAGTGGGAAGCATATATGGATTCATTGAAGCGATATTCCTCGTCATCACAACTGCTGTTTTTGGAATGATGGCGCAGCTTGCCTCTATTCAGTCTGTCGTCATGATCGGCGCATTCTTGATGCTACTCGTTACTTCGATTTTATGCGCACTCGCCTTATTGCCAGCAAAGAAAAAATATTACTCATCTATTATCACAGAGACAATAGAAGATTCACAAGCATGAGGAGATCTTTGGCTGACAATATAGGCTTATATAGAACGATTCCTTATAATTAAGAAGGAAGGGCTATCAAGTTGTAGCACGTCATTTTAGAGAAAATGAGCAATGCCTATTGTACGTGGAAACTTACAAGAAAAATGAAAATACGGGTCTTTACCAAATAGACAAAGTGGCGAAAATGTTTTCAAACTCCTCTTATGGTTCTATAAAGCGGCGTGTTCGATCGTATGCTGTCGTTTGTTCATTTGAAGGAGCAGATATTGACGCATGAAGCTGTATTTATCAATAGGGTAAATATAGTTTGGCAAATTTTAATTGTTTTTTTCATCATCGTTTGGTAATTTGTTCTTAATAGATGAAGTATGAATAAATGCTGTCAATATTGGATGGTTGTTGGCATGGAGAGCTAATTCGAAGGTTTTAGTTAAAAACTTACATAGTGAGGTCGTGTTCCATGATGGAAAGTAGCAGAAGGGATCGAAAAATAAAAAAACGAAAAAGAAAAAAGTGGTTCGTGATCCTGCTTATTTTGATCGTGCTCATTTTGACGGCATTGTTATATGCGGTCGTCGAATACCGTAAAGGCTTGAAAAACTCGCAAAATGACTCTTTTTTGCCGCATGAAAAGGTAGAATTTCAAGGCGTAAAGGATAAGGAGCGTATGAACGTTTTACTGCTTGGCGTTGATGCGAGAGGAAACGAGAAAGCGCGAGCGGATACGATTATGATTGCTCAGTATAATCGAAAGACCAAGCAAGCGAAAATCGCCTCCATTATGCGGGATTCCTATGTGGATATACCGGGGTATGGGAAAAATAAAATCAATGCCGCCTATGCTTATGGAGGTCCTGAATTATTACGGAAGACGATTAAAGAAAATTTTGATGTAGATATTGCCTATTTTGCTTTAGTAGATTTTAAAGGATTCACTAAAGCAATTGATGTAGCTTTTCCTGAAGGAATTGAAATCAATGTTGAAAAAGAGATGTCGAAAGGAATAGGTGTCACGCTGCATCCAGGTGTTCAAAGACTTCATGGAAACGAATTGCTTGGGTATGTGAGATTCAGAAAAGATGCTGAAAGCGACTTTGGCAGAGTACGGAGACAGCAAGAGGTAGTGAAGCGTGTGATGGACGAATTTATCAGTGTGCGGGGGATCGCGAAGCTGCCGAGTGTAGTCGGTACCATCCGGCCATATATATTAACGAACGTAGGGTATAAAGAAGTACTGCCCCTATTAGCTACATTTCCCGGAAGCGACCAGAAGGATATTAGCTTCTTTCGAATTCCTATTGATGGATCATTTCGAGATGCCACCTATCCTCAAGCAGGGGCCGTGCTAGAAATGGATCTTGCGAAAAATAGGCAAGCGTTAAAGGAATTCCTAAAGTAAGCATGCTCGATTGTATGGTTCATAAGCTGCTAAAGACGGAATAAGGCACCCGTTTGCCAGCAAAAATTATAAATAAAGCGCAGAACATGTTTGGCCGCTAGTTTGATATAGACTTCCATGACGAAAAACGCATAGGGGGAGCAAAGCATTTTCAAAATAGATTGTACAAATAATTTCTGGAACGTCGGCGATCAGAGGCAAGTCTATGGAGACGGACTTGCCTTTTTGTTCAATTTACCGGGATTTTTCTGGCGCAGATCAGTCGGAAACATTCCGTATTTAACATCATCCATCGAGAAGTCTCCCACCTCGTAACGGAGTGTAGGTGGGAAGGTTCATTGATGATGGGTTTGAGTGCTGTCCATTTCTCTTTTGACACGAATAAAGGCAATCATTTGGTTAAGGTCATCCGCTGTTAAAGGCTTTCCATCAATGGTAAAGCAAATATGGGCCAACATGGCTGTTTCCGTTAACTCGATGGTATGGAAATCGGGCTTTTCAGGGCTATCCGCGGCTCCAAGCAAATAGTCGGTAGATGTTTCAAATAATTGAGCCAATTCTTTAACTGCTTCTAATGAAGGCTGGCGGTAGCCGGATTCATAGCCAGCATAGGTGCTTTTAGCGATATTTAATTGATCGGCAATATATTGCAAAGGCCATTTTTTCTTTTTTCTTAATTCTGATAGCCGTTTTGATATCATCGTCCTGCCCCCTCCCTCTTTTTCTCCCACTATAAAAAGTTCGCGAAACGAATAAAAACTCTTGTTATTTTCATAGGGAATGAATATAATGGAATCGTATATTCGCGATTCGCGAACAACTTAATTATAATGTACACTAAATGACCCATAAAACACAACAGGTTATTCAATAGAAAATCACCTTTTCGTTCGATTATCGCTTTTCATAGAGGTGTCAATGATGAAAAAGATTCTTTTAATCGCGACAGGCGGCACAATTGCCTCCGTAAAAGGAGAAGAAGGACTCTCACCGGCATTAACAGCTGAAGAACTTACAGGGTATGTGCCAAAACATAGCCCTAATTATCGCTTGGACAGCCAAATACTGATGAACATCGACAGCACAAATATGCAGCCAGAGTATTGGGTAAAAATCGCCGAAGCCATTTATGAAAACTATCATCGCTATGACGGGTTTGTTATTACGCATGGAACAGATACGATGGCTTATACAGCTTCGGCTTTATCTTATATGCTGCAAAATTTGGACAAACCTGTTGTTCTTACTGGTTCCCAAGTTCCGATTAGCTTTGAGCGAACGGATGCGAAAAAAAATTTATCCGATGCCGTTCGGTTTGCTTGTGAAGAAGTTGGCGGCGTATTTATCGTGTTTGATGGAAGAGTGATTCTTGGCACAAGAGCGGTCAAAATGCGAACAAAAAGCTACGATGCTTTTGAAAGTATTAATCATCCGTATATCGCTTATATCCATCATGATCAAGTCGATTATCAATATGAGCTTCGCTCGGAAGCAGTTGGAGAACTAATATTTGAGCCGTCGCTTTGTCCGGATGTGTTTCTCTTAAAGCTACATCCTGGTACGAAGCCAGAAATCTTTGATTATATTAAACCGCTGTATCGAGGAGTGATTATCGAAAGCTTTGGAAATGGTGGGGTGCCGTTTCAGGAAAGGAACTTGCTTCCCAAAATTAAGGAGCTCATTGATGACGGCATGGCCGTTGTCATTACCACGCAATGTTTAGAAGAGGGAGAAGATTTGACGTTGTATGAGGTGGGACGCAAAGTGGCGCAAAACACCGTCATTCTATCTGGAGATATGAATACAGAGGCTATTGTGCCAAAGCTAATGTGGGTATTAGGCAAAACCAATCATCTGCTTGAAATCAAAAAAATAATGGAAACTCCGATTGCGAGAGACATTACGCCAAAATTTGATGAAAGCTGGGATTTATAAAATGATTAAAACAAAAGCAGTGCGAATGGAAAAAGACTTTCTTGGAGAAAAGGAAATTCCAGAGCATGCATACTATGGCATTCAAACGATGCGCGCGGTAGAAAATTTTCCGATTACCGGATATCGAATTCATCCGTCCTTAATTGAAGCAATAGCGATCGTGAAAATGGCGGCGGCACAAGCGAATATGGAAATCGGACAGCTCAGTCCACGGATAGGCCAAGCGATTGCCGAAGCCGCGCAAGAAATTATCGATGGAAAGTGGCATGACCAATTTATCGTGGATCCGATTCAAGGCGGGGCCGGAACATCGATTAATATGAACGCGAATGAAGTCATCGCCAATCGGGCGCTTGAATTGCTCGGCGAACGGAAAGGAAACTATCAAGTCATCAGCCCGAATAATCATGTCAATATGTCCCAGTCGACGAACGATGCTTTTCCGACCGCCATTCATATTGCCGTGTTAAAGATGCTGGAAAAGCTGCTGACGACGATGGAGAACATGCACGCTGTATTTGTTGAGAAGGCGCGGCAGTTTGATCGTGTGATTAAAATGGGGCGGACGCATTTGCAAGACGCTGTTCCCATTCGCCTTGGCCAAGAATTTGAAGCCTATAGCCGTGTGTTGGAGCGGGATATAAAAAGAATACAGCAATCGCGTCAGCATTTATATGAAATCAATATGGGGGCAACGGCAGTAGGAACCGGATTAAATGCTAATCCGCGTTACATTGATCGCGTGATTAGGCATTTAGCAACGATTAGCGAGCTTCCGCTAGTACGTGTTGAGCATCTCGTTGACGGAACGCAAAATACAGATGCTTATACCGAGGTGTCATCGGCGCTAAAAGTGTGCATGATTAATATGTCAAAAATTGCGAATGATCTGCGTCTCATGGCATCTGGTCCAAGAACGGGCTTTAATGAAATTACATTGCCGGCCCGCCAGCCTGGTTCCTCCATCATGCCTGGCAAAGTCAATCCGGTCATGGCAGAAGTGATCAATCAAGTAGCTTTTCAAGTGATTGGGAACGATCACACCATTTGCTTGGCATCTGAAGCGGGACAGCTAGAATTAAATGTGATGGAGCCCGTACTCGTTTTTAATTTGCTGCAATCCATTCATATTATGGATAATACATTTCGTGTATTTACTGACTATTGTTTAGCAGGAATTGAAGCAAATGAAGCGAATTTAAAAACGAAAGTAGAAAAAAGTGTGGGAATCATTACGGCTATAAACCCTTATGTTGGGTATGAAACAGCCTCGCACATTGCGCGTGAAGCTTATCTTACAGGCAAATCTGTCCGTGAGCTATGCTTATCCTATCATTTATTAACAGAACAGCAGTTAAACGAAATACTGGATCCTTATGCGATGACTCGTCCTGGAATTGCAGGGCAAAAAAATGATTAAAAAATAAAAACAGAAAGGCAGATACATATGGCAATACCAAGTGGTGCAAGCATGCATATTACAATCCGTATTCAGTTTGCAAAAAATTTGGTCTCTTTTGGTGACATTGCGACGGCAATAGGACAAGCGGGTGGAGACATTGTTGGAATCGATGTCATTTCCTCGACGAAAACGCATACGGTGCGCGATATTACGGTCAGTGTGTTTGATACTAAGCACGCCGACTTAGTGACAGACACATTGAGAAAAACGCATGGAGTCAAACTCATCAATGTATCGGATCGCACGTTCCTGATGCATATTGGCGGGAAAATTGAAACGAAATCCAAAATTCCGATTAAAACTCGCGATGATCTATCGCGTGTTTATACGCCAGGAGTGGCTCGCGTGTGCAGTGCGATTGCCGATGATCCAAGCAAAGCCTACTCGCTAACCATTAAACGCAATACAGTGGCGGTTGTCTCTGATGGGACAGCTGTGTTGGGGCTAGGGGATATCGGACCGTATGCAGCGATGCCTGTCATGGAAGGAAAAGCGATGCTGTTTAAGCAGTTAGCTGATGTCGATGCTTTTCCGATTTGCTTAGATACAAAAGATACCGAGGAGATTATTCAAATTGTTAAAGCCATTGCCCCGGCATTTGGCGGCATTAATCTTGAAGATATTTCTGCTCCTCGTTGCTTTGAAATTGAAGAACGATTAAAGCAAGAGCTGGATATTCCAGTATTCCATGATGACCAGCATGGAACGGCCGTCGTATTGCTTGCCGGTCTTTTAAATGCGCTGAAAATTGTAGATAAAAAGCTGCAAAATATTAAAGTGGTCTTAACCGGAATTGGCGCGGCCGGCATCGCCTGCACGAAAATTTTACTAGCGGCCGGCGTCAAAAATATTATCGGTGTTGATCGTCATGGTGCTATTCACCGCGGGGTGGAATATGACAACCCTTATTGGAATGAATATGCACAGCTAACGAATCCGGAAAATGTCAGCGGCACGCTTTCAGATGTGATTGAGGGGGCGGATGTGTTTATCGGGGTATCTGCTCCGGGAATTTTACAAATCGAAGATGTGCAAAAAATGGCGCAAGATCCGATTGTGTTTGCGATGGCTAATCCTATTCCGGAAATTGATCCGGAGCTGGCAGAGCCGTATGTACGGGTTATGGCTACAGGCAGATCCGATTATCCGAATCAAATCAACAACGTGCTTTGCTTCCCGGGGATTTTCCGAGGCGCTCTTGATTGCCGAGCGATTGAAATTAACGAAGAGATGAAGCTGGCGGCAGCTGAAGCCATTGCCTCTGTTGTGACAGAAGAAGAGCTAAATGAAACGTATATCATTCCAAGTGTATTTAACAGCAAAGTGGCTGAGAAAGTGAGAGAGGCGGTTATTAAAGCTGCTTATCGTACAGGAGTGGCCCGCAAAGAGGATATCATGTTTAAGGCTGAATAAAAACAACGTCGAAGTCCCGTTTACTGGGGCTTCGACGTTTTTAGTTTCCCAAATTAACAACGTTATTTTAATTTTTCATTTAAAACACTTTCTTCTAAAACGGAAAATTTATCTCCGTATACTTTGACAATATGCTTTTCTCCCCATCCGCATAAAGAATCTAAAATTTCTTTTAAGCTCCACCCGTATTCACTTAGTTCGTATTCCACTTTCGGGGGGACTTGATTATAAACAATGCGATTGATAATCCCATCTTCTTCTAACTCTCTCAATTGCTGCGTTAGCATTTTTTGCGTGATTCCTGGCATCAAACGTTTCAATTCACAGGTGCGTTTTTTGCCGTGTGTCAGGTGGCAAAGAATAACGCATTTCCATTTTCCACCTATTACTTCTAGTGTCGCTTCGACGGGAATATTATATTTCTTTTTTTGCATGTTTTTCCTCCTCTTCAATAGTTACTAAAAAGTATCTATAGCACTTTAAAGTATCTATAGTACTTTAAAGTACGTACTTTTTTTTATAGCTTATATGCTCCATAATAACATTTGCCAGCTGGCTTTTGCTATATTTTTTACAACCAAGCAATGGGGAGGAAAGGCGATGAACGAAAGTAAACGAAATACATTAGCATTGATCGCATTAGCTGTAAGTGCCTTTGCGATCGGGACGACAGAATTTATCAGTGTAGGGTTACTGCCGCTCATTTCGCGCGACTTGCACGTTTCCGTTTCAGTCGCCGGGCTGACGGTTTCCTTGTACGCTTTAGGGGTTACTTTCGGCGCTCCTATTCTTACATCTTTAACGTCCAGTATGTCACGCAAAGCTTTGTTGCTTTCGATTATGGTTGTCTTTATCATCGGTAACAGCATTGCAGCTCGTGCCGATAGTATAACGGTTTTACTTGTAGCTCGTGTGCTTTCTGCGTTTTCACACGGTGTATTTATGTCGATCGGGTCAACCATCGCCGCAAGTTTAGTAGCGGAACACCGACGGGCTAGCGCGATTTCCATTATGTTTTCCGGTCTGACGGTCGCTACGATCACTGGAGTGCCGTTCGGTACATTTATTGGACAGCAATTTGGCTGGAGGTTTGCCTTTCTTTTTATTGTTGCTGTAGGGGTTATTGCGTTCATTGCCAACAGCATTCTCGTTCCAGCGAATTTGCGAAAAGGTGCCCGCACTACGTTTCGTGATCAGTTTCGGTTAATCACTAATGGACGTTTGTTGCTGCTGTTCATTATTACAGCTTTAGGATACGGAGGCACTTTTGTTGCTTTTACGTACTTATCTCCGCTTTTGCAGAACGTCACGGGATTTAGTGAAAAAACGGTTACGGTGATTTTGCTTGTTTATGGGGTAGCGATTGCGATCGGTAATGTAGCGGGAGGAAAGCTATCTAATCAAAATCCGATTAGCGCTTTATTTTATATGTTCATTGTGCAAGCTATTGTGCTTTTTATTTTAACCTTTACATCTCCATTTAAGGTGGTTGGGCTTATGACGATCATCTTAATGGGACTGCTTGGTTTTATGAGCGTGTCAGGATTGCAAGTATATGTAGTGATGCTTGCCGAGTGTTTTGTGCCGAGCGCAGTCGATGTTGCTTCAGCGATTAACATTGCCGCATTTAACGCGGGAATTGCGATTGGTTCCTACCTAGGCGGCATTGTCACCGAATCAATGGGGCTGATTCATACCGCTTGGGTCGGTGGATTGATGGTGCTAGGAGCGGTCCTTTTAACAAGCTGGAGCTTGGCACTTGAGAAGAAAGATCAAAAGATGCACAGAGCGGAAAACGAGATGATGGATCATCGCGAATGCCTTATGCGATAAGTAGTGTAATACAAGACCAATCAAAAGAAATAAAGGAGATGAGTTGAATGACGGCCAAACATTTAGCCGACACAACGATTTTAGCGAATGGGGTCCAAATGCCATGGCTTGGGCTTGGAGTATTTAAGGTGGAAGATGGGCCGGAGCTTGTTCAGGCTGTTAAAGCAGCCATTCGCCACGGCTATCGCAGTATTGATACCGCGGCGATTTATGAAAATGAACAAGGAGTAGGCCAGGGGATTCGCGAAGCATTGCAAGAGACCGGAGCTTTACGTGAAGAATTATTTGTGACGTCAAAAGTGTGGAACACGGATTTAGGATATGACGCGACGCTAGCAGCGTACGAAGCGAGCCTGAATAAATTAGGTTTAGAGTATCTAGATTTATACTTGATTCATTGGCCTGTAGCAGAAAAATATAAAGAAGCATGGAAAGCATTAGAGACGCTTTACAAGGCAGGAAAAGTACGGGCTATCGGTGTGAGCAATTTTCATATTCATCATCTTGAGGAGCTGATGAAGGAAGCAGAAATCAAGCCGATGGTGAACCAAGTAGAGTACCATCCGCGTCTAACACAACAAAAGCTTCAGGCTTTTTGCGAAGAGCACAGTATTCAATTAGAAGCGTGGTCGCCATTAATGCAAGGACAATTGCTTAATCATCCTGTTTTACAAGAGATCGCGAAGCATCATAATAAGACGGTTGCGCAAATTATTTTGCGCTGGGATTTGCAAAAAGGAGTGGTAACCATTCCAAAAACAACTAAAGAGCAGCGGATGATGGAAAATGCCTCTATATTTGATTTTGCTCTGACAAAAGAAGAGGTGGAACAAATCGATCGCTTAAATCAAAATCGCCGCGTAGGTCCAGATCCGGATAACTTTGATTTTTAACACATCCACCAAGAAGCTCCCCCTCTAAACGGGGGGAGGTTCATACAATCGATATCGATCCATTGAGAAGATATGTCATGATGTTTGGAGGAGCCAAGGAGGGGCGAGAACAATGAACGAGAAAGGAAGCATTGTTTTTATCGGCGACAGTATAACAGAAGCGGGCAGAAGGAAAGATCCCGAGCAAATGGGTTACGGGTATGTCCGACTGATTCGCGATTATTTGCTGACAGATGACCCGCAGCAGCCGTTAGCCGTTGTCAATCGGGGAGTGAGCGGCAACCGCATTCCTGATCTATTGGCGCGTTGGGAGAGAGATGTCATTGCATTGCAACCATCTTTTGTTTCGATTTCCATCGGTATCAACGATGTGTGGCGCCAGCTCGATCATCCCGAGAAGGAACAGGTGTATCCTAAGCAATTTGAGGAAATCTATATGGAGTTAGCTTGGCAAACGAAAGCCAAAACCTATGCGCATCTGATCTTGATGGAACCGACGATTATTGGCGAGGCGATTCATTCAGAAGGCAATCGAAAGCTGAAGCCTTATGTGAACATTGTGCGTAAAGTAGCGCATACGTTTCATGGAACGCTTGTGCCTACTCATCAAGCATTTCTTGCTTATTTGCAAGCACGTCCATCATCTCGCTATCGGCTGACGACAGATGGAGTTCATATGAATTCGCTTGGCAATATGTTGATGGCGCGAACATGGCTTACGGCGTTTGATCGCGATCGGCGACAGAAATAGCACACGAAATGTGTTTCGCACTTCACATTGGCATTTGCTTTAACATTCCCAGCAAAACAAGCGAATGTAAGCATTTTTATTCTATTTTCCCGTATCGTGGCAAAAAGTGCGCCGGATAGGCCGGATTGTTCAGTTGGTTTAAAGGCTGTAAAGTGCCATGTCGTTTATTTGACGAGTGAATGTTTAAAAGCATAGATAACCGCTTGTGTCCGATCTTGTACTCCCAGTTTGGCGAGAATGCTGCTGACGTGGACTTTGACGGTTTTCAATGAAATAAATAGCTCTTCGGCGATTTCTTGGTTAGACTTGCCTTGGGCGATCAATAAAAGGATCTCCATTTCGCGGTTCGTCAGCTCTTCGTGAGGCAGCAGCGTTTCTTTTTGCCGCATTTTCTTCATCATTTTTCCGGCTACCTCCGGCTCCAATACCGACTGGCCGTGGAAAGTAGAGCGGATGGCATTGGCAATTTCGCTCGCTTTCGAGGTTTTCAGCATATAGCTTGCCGCTCCCGCTTCTAGCGCCGGATAGACCTTATCGTCATCTAGAAAGCTAGTGACGATAATAATTTTTGCCTCCGGCCATGCGGACATGATTTCTTTTGTCGCTTCAATCCCATCCATTGGCTGCATCACCAAGTCCATTAAAACGACATCCGGGCGAAGCTGAAGCGCTAGTTCCACTCCTTTTTTTCCGTTTTCTGCTTCGCCGACTACCGTCATGTCAGGTTGAGATGATAAATAAGCAGAAACTCCGATTCGCACCATTTCATGGTCGTCAATCAATAACACTCTAATCATGGCGTTGATCCTCCTGTGCCACTATCGGTACTTTTACTTCAAGTCTTGTCCCTTTATTTTTTAAGCTGATAATTTTGAGCGTTCCGCCGATTTCAGCCGCTCGTTCATACATGTTTTGCAAGCCGTATGAACCGCTTTTAGAATGATTTGCATGGACATCAAATCCAATTCCGTCATCAACCACACGCAAAATAGCAAAATGATCCCGCTGAATTAACAGCACCTCCAGAGTCGAAGCTTTCGCGTGGCGAAGCGTATTGGAAACAGATTCCTGCAAAATACGAAATAAATGGTCTTCTACTCCTTTATCTAAAGGTGCATCTTCTATTTTCCATTTGATCTGCATCGGCGTTTTTTGCGATAATTCCAGCAAAAGCTCCTCCATTCCTTCTTGCAGTGATTTGCCCTTAAGTTGGACAGGACGCAAATGAAGCAGCAGCGCTCTCATTTCCAATTGCGATTGGTGAATCATTTGCTCGATCAGTTTCAGCTGCTTGGTTTCATGGTTATCGGACCGCTCTTTTTCTTCCATAATCGCCGACATCATCATCGAAGCGGCAAAGAGCTGCTGGCTGACGGAATCGTGCAGCTCGCGCGCAAGCCGATTTCTTTCTTGGGAAATAATATCTTGAATAAGCCGCTCTTGCTGTTCAGCTTTTGCTGTCGCCATTTTTTGTGAGCGTTTGGTTTGTTCGATCCATTGATGATGAATTTTTTTGAGGCGTTCCCAAATTTCCTGAAAATCTTCCGTTGGCTGCTTGACTTCCAATTGCATCAATGAGCCTTGTTCGATTTGTTGAAGGGCGTTGGCGATCGTTTGCAGCTGCTGTCGCCACCATAGGTTAGAAACAATTCCGAAGGCAGCTCCGATCAAAATGACAACAGTAGGTGCAAAAACGATAAATGGCAAATTCATGATTTTGGTTTTCCATAATATGGACCAGTCTCCTAATGGAAACAACGTGAAACAAGAGAAAAGCAGAAGAAACAAAACAACAAGCGCCACTAAAATAAAAAGTGCAAACTGCCGCAGCATCATGTTCATATCCGCTTCACCTCTAAATTTCCGACCATCATCGAGGTGATGATTTTAAGCTTTTGCTCTGCTGTCTCATAAGCTGTTGTTTGCCAGACCAATGTTTGGTTAAATATTTGCTCCTTTTCCTTATCTAAAATGAGAGTGGAACCAACAACCGCGGAGTGGACGATGCTGATTTCGAGTTCATAAGGCACAAAAATTTGGACATTTCCGATCCAATGGCGTATGGAAATCACTGCTTCGCCTTTTGGAAGCACCGCATAGCTTAAATCAATCACGGTATCTCCTAGTCCTACTTGGATATTCACATCGTTCCATTCATATGCTTGCTCAGGTGTCTTTTGACGGCCAAATAACAAATTTTGCAATAAAGGCTTTCGCTCAAGAATTTCCGTTTGGACTGTTCGATCGGCCGGCTGTATTTTAGGCTGCAGCAAAGCCGGCTGGCGTTTCGATTGGAAAAACTGAATTAGAACATAGAGTAAAATGGCCAATAGAAAAAATCGAGCAGTCATCATTGTAAACACATTAAAAACAAGTTGGATGATACCAAGCCAAAATAAAATTTTTCCAATCATGCTGTGCCACTTTTTTCTTCCTATATATACAAATGCTCCTGATACAAGAAGAGAAAAAATAAGCCCTTGATGAAAAAAAGAAATTTCAATGGCTAAAAGGAGCACACCAATTAAGATGGTCCAGCTTATATAATCGGTTTTTTTACGATGGTTAAGCATAGGCTCCCCACCTTTATCTCAAGAAATAGTAAAGAATGGATACGCAAATAGACGGTTTTGTTTCTGGAAAGAGATTGCTCGTCTATGCCGGTACTAGGCAGAAAAGCGGCCGCATGCTCCTTCGCTTCCATGTAAAGATGTAAATGGAACAATGGAAAAAAGCGAAAAGGCGCAGCTGCCTACGCCCTTTAGCATACCACTTTTTTTCCGGACTGTCCTTTATTTTTTGCAAGGAGTCCCGCTGCCATTCCATTAGTGGTTGTTTTCCGTTTCAAGCTGTTTTTCCAATTGTGCGATTCGCGCATCAATCGTATTTCGGTAATAGGATGAATGGACTTGCTGCTCCAAGCGCTCTAAGTATGATTCAATGTCCGAAAACACGGGGACGGACTTGCTCGAATAGCGATTTGCATCTAGAACTTGATTGATGCGATAGTGGGCATGCGCGAGGTTTTCCCGGCCCATTAATTCCATCCGTCTAATATGCATATCCTTTAGTTTATGCTTCATTTCTTCATATTTTTTTTCAAGCTCCATTAAATGTTGCTGCACGTTTTCATAGGAATGCTTTAACTGCGCAGCTCGCTCTTCATATTGTGTATGCTCTTGAGCGGCAAATTCAAATAATTCTGTTTCCCCGGCTTTAGAAGCGATTTCCGCTTGCTTTTGGCGCTTATCCGCCAACTGCTTGGCATGATGGTACTCACGCAAAAATTCTTCTTTTAATAAGTACTGACGTTCAATGAACTGACGAACCTTTTCTGTTTCTTGTTCGCATTGGCGCAAATATTGATTTAACATCGCAATCGGATTTTTCTTTTCTTTTTCATCAAGCAGCTCATGGAGATCAGCAGCAATCACATTTTTTATGCGAGAAAATAAACTCATATTTCTTCACTCCCTTGATTAATAATTTTTTTGCAGTTCATTCCATTGTTTTTCAAAATTCGCAAATGGATCTTCTGTTTCTTTCGGTGTATGCGAAGACTTGTTCCAGTTTTTATAAACAACATACAGAACATATGCTGCGACAATGGCAGCGATGGCTGGGGCATTCGCCACACTGATGGATAAGGCGATCAGGCCAAGCAGCGCCCAGCCAATCTTTGAACCTGCCGATTTTGCTTTTAAAAATTGTTTGAACGTGTAATAAAGAATGACAAGACTGAGCGCGAAGCCGACGAGCGGTCCTACGTTGGCGAACAGGACAATGGCCGCAATTCCTCCAGCTAGCAGCAGCCCGATTTTTCTCAACATGGTTCATCTCCTCCTTTCTTGTCTTTATCTTAGCTTTCTTTTTCTTTTTCCATCATGCTCCAGAGTTATATTTTCGGCTAAGACCTGAGATGTATTTTGATATACGGTCGCTATTGTTGAATGAAAGAAAGCAAATTTATGAGCATGCAGAAAAAATTCAGAATAAATTAAAAACCTTTTAAAGGAAAAGTATATTATAATCATCTATAGGGGGATTTTTTGGAATCCGGGGGGATTTTATAACATGCAAAGAATACGAACGACAGATAAAGAGAGAATGAAGCAGTTATACTATACAGGAGTGACGGAGGAAAAGCTGCAATATGTATATGAATATCGAAATATCCTGTTTGATCTCGTCGAACCGGTGGTGAATGAGCTGTACGATGATATCAAAAAGGTGGAAGTTTTGCGCGAGCTGATTCAGCAGCATTCGACGTTTGAGAGATTAAAAGAAACACAAAGGCGATATTTGCGCGAATGCTTTGAGGCGACCATTGATGATAGCTATATTCAGAAACGCTACACGATCGGACAAGTCCATTCGCGAATCGGGCTTAGTTTATCTTGGTATTTAGCTACATATACTCGCTATGCTGATATTTTATACAAATATATTTCACAGGTGCTTCCAGAACAAGCGACAACGATTTTGCTGACGATCCAGGCGATTTTTTCATTCGATATGCAGCTGACGCTTGAAGCATACAAGGCTTCGGAAGTGGACAAAGCTGCTCATCCGCTGCGCTGGGAGCTGGAGCGGCTACGGCAAATGAACGGGTTTACCAAAGCAGATTTGAAGCATTTGGAGCAGTTTAGCGGCTATATTTCTTTTTGCATTGACAGCATTATCGACCAGTTTGATCATGCCTTTACCTATCGCTTAGGGAGCGAGCCTTATTACAGCTTTATCGCGAAAGACAAGTATTTAGTGTATATTCGCAATTTTTTGTTGCAATTTTTTCAAGAAAAGGTGTATGAAGACCTTGAATCGTATTTTCTAATTATTCGGGATTGGAGCCGCCTGATCATTGAACGGGGATATCCGGAAAGCTTGTTCCATATTGCGGCTGAATCGGTATGCGAAGCGCTGAAAAAAGTATTTCTGACAAAGGAGTATTTGCATGATCGGCATATTGTCCAATATATTCATTCCTTTGAACGATTTTCCAAGTTTACATTGGCGATTATGAGTGAAATTATTCGTCCCTATTTATTTTTGCGCGATTTTGATTTTCTTGATATTTATGCTTATGAGATTAGCACGATTGATTTTGGAAGGCTGACATGGATTGATGATAAAATGCGGCGCCTCTTGCGCACGCTTGGAATTCATGAAGAAAATCCGATTGGCCGAAGATGCTACGAGCTGCTGCACAATCGAACCGTTCCTTGCTCAGGCTGCCCTATTCTGGAGCAGACAGATGAGCCGCTGCTTGTGACACTTCGCAACGACCAAGGGACTAGTTATTATAAAATCCGCTCTTTGCCGCAAACCAAAATTTTTGAGCTTTCGCGTGCGCTTTTGGTGATTCAGGATGTGACAAAAGAATCGAAAGTCATGTTTGACACGCTGGAGCGGCTGCTGCAATTGGCGGAGTATCGCGATGACGATACGAAGAACCATGTTCATCGGATTGGCAGGCTGTCAGGCATGCTCGCTCGTTTAGCTGGCTGCGATGAACAATTTGTTTCCCAGATCGAAATTGCTGCGAAATTTCATGATATTGGCAAGGTGGGCATCCCCGACTATATTTTAAATAAACCCGGCAAGTTGACGAAGGAAGAATGGGAATCAATGAAAACGCATGTTTTAATTGGACATCAGATTTTGGCCAATTTGGACTTGCCGGTGATTCAAATGGCGGCCAACATCGCCCGTACGCATCATGAATGGTGGAATGGCGAAGGATACCCAAACGGTTTAAAGGAAGAAGACATTCCGCTGGAAGGGCGAATTGTGGCCATTGTGGATGTGTTTGATGCTTTGTTATCGAAACGAATTTATAAGGATGCGTTTCCGCCTGAAAAAGTGAAGGAAATTTTATTGGATGGCCGCGGAAAGCAGTTTGATCCGAAGCTGATCGATTTATTTTTGGCGATGTGGAATGAATTTTTAATCGCGAGAGAACGCTTGCAATAAAGCGAACAGCATGCATGTTGTTCGCTTTATTGCTTTTTGAGCAAAGCTATGCCGCAGGTGTTTGCCTTATTTTCATCATAGGGTGAAGCTGTTGGACGATCGGCGGAAGGCGCATTTGTGGACGTGTTTTTTCATCAAAGTCCTTTACCAATACGATATTTTCCGTCTTTCATATGGAAAAAATTTATTGTGCCTTCCTCTACTATTCAACAATATTCGACATTTGTTATGATAAAGGTGATTTTCATCATAGATTAGCTTAAAGGGGATGACACAATGCCGCAAATCAAACGAAGCTTGGCGACTCGACTTTCATTATGGATGGCTGGCACGTTTGTCGCACTTACATTAGTGAATGCTTTCGTATTTTCGTATATTGTCCAGCAGGCGTCGAAACGCACAGTAGGGAGCTATGCTGCTGAACAAGCAAAAAATATTGCCGGCATGCTGGATACAGAGAAATATGCGTCATTTTTGCAGCAGCCAGCCGAGAATGATACATATTGGCAGTTAAGAGAGCAATTGAATGATATTCGGGAAAAAATCGGCGCATTGTACGTATATACGTTGCGCGTCGATGGACAAAAACTCTCCATCATGATTGACGGTCAACCGCCAGGCTCCGAGGTGGCATCGGCCATAGGCGATTCTACTTCTTCCACAACGTTAAAAGACATTGATGGAGCGTTAAATGGAAAAACAGATTATACGGATATCGTCCATGATCAACAGTATGGGGATTATTTATCAGCATTTGCACCGATTATGCATAACGGCAAGATGATTGGAGTGCTTGGTGTTGATTTGCCTGCAAACTATGTGGAGCAAACCATGTCTGCGGTGAAGGAACAAATTCACGGGCCGTTTCTTCTCGGGTCTGCTATGGTGGCGATTCTGATTAGCGCAGGAATCTTCCTATATTTGCGCCGCCGCTTCCGGCCGCTCACTCTATTAACAGCTGCATCGGAGCAGATGGCAGCAGGAAAACTGGGAGAAGCGCACCAGAAGATCCTCCAGCTTAGGGACAAAGGAAACGATGAATTGTTTGCTTTAATTCGCTCATTTAAAACGATGGTGGACCAAATGTCTCTTCTGATTGACAAAATCAAGCATAGCAATGATTGGATGGTGCAAGCGTCCAGCGAACTGCAATCGCATGCTGCTTTTACGGAAGAGCAAAATGAAAAAATGGTCAAAACAGCCGGCATTGTTCATTCTTATTCGCAGCAGCAGCTTGAAAGCATGAGGGAATCCAATGCGGCGATTCAAGAAATGGCGACTGGCATCCAGCGCGTCGCTCACTCTTCCTCTTTGCTTGCTGAATCGGCTGAAGAAATGAATCGCGATGTTCAAACAGGGGATCGTCATGTTGATCAAGCGATGCAGCAAATGGAAAGCATGTATGCCAAAATCAAGGAAACCGCGAACTGCATTCAACAATTATCGGAAGGAACAGATGAAATCAGCCATATTCTTGATGTGATTCGCGGTATTTCCGAGCAAACGAATCTTTTAGCGTTGAATGCGAGCATTGAGGCGGCCCGTGCTGGAGAAAGCGGCCGCGGATTTGCGGTGGTGGCCAATGAAGTTCGAAAGCTGGCTGAGCATTCAAAAAGCTCCGTTGATACAATCGGAAAGATGATGGACCGCTTCCGCATAACCACCGAACAAGCCGTTCAGCAGATGGAGCAAGGGGAACAGGAAGCAAACGCAGGCCGCGGCCAAGTGGCGGAAATTCGTTCGATTTTTGCCAACATCGTAACAAACGTGCAGAAAAACACAGATGAAGTTCAAGAATTATCCGCCATTGCTCAGCAGATGTCGGCAGGAACAGAAGAAATTGCCGCCGCCGTAGAGCACACGTTGTCAGCCGCAAGGGAAGTCAGCGGCTCGATCAGCACCATGGTCCAATCGGCCGAGCATCAAGGGCAGCTTGCTAAGCAACTTAGCGAGATGGCGCGCCGCATTCATGGGGTATCGGATGAGCTGCATGAACAGATCCGCCAATTCCGAGGATAAATTTAGCGAAACCCTCGCCCTTTCCTTGGAATCACGCACTTGCGCCCAACAAAATGGCCATGAGCTCCCGACTCAAGCCTAAAGCTTGGGTTGGGGGCTTTTATTAGTTTTGTTGAACAGCTGCCTCTAGCCAATCGCGGTACGTTGTATGGGGATAGAACAGGGTTTTGTTTTTTATTGTCTTTGAGTTGATACGATATTTTAAGAAAATGTAGTGGAGATCTTTAGTATGTAGATCCATATATAGGGCTATTTTCTTAAAATAAACGAAAATAGATTTAATTTCCCCTATTCTCCTTTTCTGTACAAGTGATTAAAATGATATTGTCCCAAATTTAGATGAAAAAGGAGGGATTCAGCTGATTGTTTGATCATTGATTTTTTTCAGTTTAGCAACGAATGAGGTGACAACAGATGAGGAAAAGGAAGTCTAAGTGGTATTCATTTATTTCTTATTTGCTTGCTTTTACAATGATGTTTTCAACGCTTGCTCCTTTTGTTCAAGCGGAGGAGAATGCGCCTCCAGCAGTGAACGCTTCTCCGACAGAAGCTCCAGAGAATGGTGAAGCGCCAATTTCCAATAATGAAGGGTCTTCGTCGTCTCCTTCCGCAAACGTCGAACAGGGGGATTCCATCCCTGCTTCTGATGCTGCTAATGAAACGTCAGAAGCAGGGTCTCCAAGCTTTTCGAATGATAACCAAAATATCGTCTCTGCCAATGATCCTTATCCGAAAGAAAAGGAAATCCCGGCTCTCCGGACGGAAACAGCGAAGGTCTATGAAAATTCGGATGGAACGTATACCGCAGAAGTATTTGCAGAGCCGATTCACTTTAAGAAAAACGGCCAATGGGTAGATATTGATAACACACTGGTTGAAAACTCACAGCAGGAATTCGAAAACAAAGCGAATCAATTTAAGGTGAAATTTTCTAAAAAACCGAAACAAAATCGCCGAGCAAGATTATTTACGTATGAAATCGCTGGCCATCAAGTGGCGGTAGAGCTATCGGATGATGACGCTTCAGCAACAAAAGTATTCAGGGGAATCAAGGATGTAGCGGGAACACTCCAAAAGGATCGCATCCAATATAAGCAGATCTATCCTGGAGTGACTTTTGATTATACTTTAGACGGAACAAAGGTTAAGGAAAATATTATTCTCGATTCCTATCAAGGCAATAACCGTTTTACATTTCATATTAAAGCTCAAGGGCTAAAGGCTGAAAAGCAAGCGTCTGGTATCATCGAATTCACAGACGCCAAAACAGGAGAATTTTTATTTTATATCCAGCGCCCATACATGTACGATTCATCAAAAGAAGGAAACGTGTCAGAACAAGTCACCCAAGAGGTGACACCTGTCGACGATGGATTTATTCTCACTGTCACAGCAGATGAAGCGTATTTAAAAGATCCGAAGCGCGTATATCCCGTCGTCATTGACCCTTGGATCGACGTGTTCCAAGCGCAGGATACGTTTGTGGCCAGTGCCGCTGCTTCTAATAGTTACAGCAATCTAAACTATTTGTCCATCGGTAAGGATTCAACTCTTGGAAAAACGCGTACCTATCTAAAGTGGCCGACATTACCGAATATTCCAAATGCAAAAGTAACTGCGGCTAGTATCGGAGTATATCAGTATAGTCCTGATTCCAGCTCACCACCATCCGGTCCCGCTATTTCTATATATCGGGTGACAAGTGCATTTAATACCTCTACCCTCACTTGGGGCACACAACCAAGCTTTGATCCAACGCCGATCTATACGAAATCGGAAACGAAAAATGCGTATAACTATTTTACCGTTTCGGATTTAGTCAAAGGCTGGTATGACGGAACCTATGCAAACTATGGGGTTGTCTTAAAAACGGATGATGCACAGGAGGCGACAGCCACTCAAAAATTGTTCCGTTCCACCGAATGGAATAGTTCAGATGGAACACCATACGGAAAACCAAAACTTGTGATCGCTTATCGTTCAAAGAAGTTATTGGGGATTACCGATTACTGGACGTATACACCGGACTTGTTTAACGGTGAAGGAATCGCCGTTGTAAACGTGATTAACGGGAATATGGTATATGACATCCCGATTTTATCGCTTCTTGGAAGAACGGATGCCTTCAACTTAAAAATGGTGTACAACAGCCGTTCGGACTTTGAAGATGTATATGGATACCGATGGACTTTTAGCGCGCAACGGAAACTGATTCCAAACAGCGACAAGACGATTGTGGAGTATATTGATGAAAACGGCACACATTATCATTTTAATAAACAACAGTACGATACAGGCACGGCGTACTCCGCGCCGGAAGGAACATTCTTTGAATTTAACAGCACGGCGGATGGAGGATACACGCTCAAAGAACCAGACGAAACGCTCTATTATTTTGACTCGAAAGGCCGGAATACGAAAGTCGTTGACGAAAAAGGCAATACGATTTTGTACACATTTAATGGAACGACCAATCAAATCACGAAAATTAGTGAGCGGTACGGCTCGGAAACGACGGGGCGCGACCTTTCTCTAGCGTACGACCCAACAACAGGGTTGTTACAAAAAATCACGGATTTCCGAGGAACGGAAACAACGTTTACGTATGATAGCATGAATGGACATAACCGTTTGCGAACGATTACGTATGCGGCAAACAGGCCAGAGCGAAAAACAATCACGTTTGATTACAATAACAATCAGTTAATCGCGATTACGGACGGAAACGGAAATAAAGGGAAATTTGAGTATGATGATCAGAATCGAGTGAGCAAAGTTATTGATCCACGTTCCGATACCATCTTTGCGCAGCTCGATTACCCTTCGGTTAATGAAACGGTGTTTACCGATGCCAATGGCAGTAAAACGTACTATCAAAGTAATATTGACCAAGATTTGGCCACTGTCAATGTTGTGAAAATTATTGAAGACTACCAAGGGCAGCATCCATCTGAGACAAAATATGAATGGAAAAATAACGAAATTACGAAAGTTATTGAACCTAACAAAGATACAGGAGATGCCAGTGGTCCAACAACTTCATCCGACTATGACGACAAAGGAAATTTAACGAAAAATGTTGCACCAGATGGTGAGGCTGTAACCAATCATTACGACAGCAAATCCAATTTAATGGATTCGACTACAAGTTCTGGTCTGTCCGAGCAAAACGTATACGACAGTGTCAGCAATCTATTATTCTCGACGAACCATGTAGGATTAACCGATTACTTTACCTACGATCGTTACGGAAATACTGTGTCGTCGGTGACTTCATCGTCGCTCGCTGCCAATCCGATAATCAATAGCAACTTTGAATTTGTTGGAACGAACAACCTGCCGACAGGCTGGGCGATTCGTGCAGGAAGTGAATATTCGATCAGCTCCGACCATGTATTTGGCACTCAATCAGCGAAAATTACGCTGATGGGAACCGAAGGGTCGCGTTATTACTATCAAGATGTACCGATTAGCACGACGCTAGCAGACAAGACGTATACAATCTCTGGATATATTAAAACAACGAATGTTACGGGATCAGGAGCACGAATCCGAATTTATTTTAAAGACAGTAACAACCAATATATTAAAGACAATTCAGGAAATACCATTGTATATGGAAGCCCTTATGTTACAGGAACAAGAGATTGGCTGCCGGTTTCGTATACGTTTACGGCCCCAAGCAATACCGCGTACATTCATATCGAATGTATCTTTACAGGAGCGGGAACGGCTTATTTTGACGGCATTCAGTTGGATTCTGGTACGACAGTGACCGAATATGCTTCGAATGAAAATGTCGGCATGACAGCAGGAAGCGGATCCGCGCTTGATAGTTGGACGCTAAACGCATTCGGCACGGGAGACGGTCGGACAACCGAGCGAAAAAAGGCTGGGCAATATTCCGTCAAAATCAACGGTGTCAGCAATGCGAGCCGTTATGTCGGACAGCAGGTTTCCGTCAGTGGGAAAAAAGGTGACCCGCTCACATTGTCCGGCTGGGCATATGTAGAAAATCCAAACACGACAGGTACTTTTGCATTGCAGTTGACGTTCGCGTATACGGATGGAACAACGGGAACGTTTACGATTCCGTTCGATAAAACATTGACGGACCAATGGCAATTTGTGAAAAAAACGTTCCGGGCGGCCAAAGATTTTAATCAAGCAAAAATTTATGGAATTTATAACAACCAATCCGGTACGGTCTATTTTGACAATATGAAGCTCGAAGAACGGGCTTCAACTTCGACCACGACGTATAGTGCGGATGGCAATTTTGTCACAGCGGAGACAAATGCACTGAACCAAACGACATCGTACGGTTACGATGCGAATGGAAACCAGACATCCGTCACAACATCAGCTGGACGAAACACGACATACACTTACACTTATTTGGATCAACTAAAATCTGTGACAATGGTCGATCCATCAGGACAGCAAAATATTACGACCCAGTATACGTACGATACACAAGGGAATTTAAAAACACGGATCGATCCGAGAAACAACATCACGACGTTTAATTATAACGCGATCAACCTATTGACACAGGAACAAGACCCCTTAGGCAAATTCATTCGCTACGATTATGATAATGCCGGGAACTTAAAGTCGGTCGAACAAGGAAAAGATACAACGGTTCTTGCTAAGCAAGAATTCAAATACGACAGCAAAAACCAATTAACTGAAAAATGGGTCAACGGCCAGAAAGTCGCTTCGTATACGTACGATTATGCAGGAAATGTGACGAGCATTGACGCAAACGGCCAAACGTACTCGTTCACGTATGACACGTACAACCGCTTGAAGACGTCTCAAGAACCGAGCGGGTACCAGCTGCAAAACAACTATGTGACAGATGAGAACAGCTCATCGAACGGGCTGCGCAGTTCCTATGTGGAAACGACTGGCGGCCATTCATATACCACGACATTTGGATACGACGTCTTACAGCGTCTAGCGTCCATTCAAGTGCCGACGGGCCAAACGACCGAGTTTTACTACAATGAAAAAGGCCTGCCAATCCGTACAAGTTTGAAAAATAGCGCCAATACGTCTTCCTTCAATGTTTATTCATCCTATGATGATGGGGGACGATTAACCGCCCAGCGCGTCATCGGCGGCGACGCGTTGGATTTGACGTACGGATACGATGCGGATAGCAATATCGTGACGTACTTTGACGGCGCAAATACGCATACGTTTACGTACGATTTCTCCAACCGTTTGAAGTCATGGACGTATCAAGGCAACACCGTTCAATACGACTACGATGCGGCGGGGAACTTGAAAAATCCGCATGGCAAGACGTTGACGTTTAATGCGGCCAACGAAGTCGAAGGGTTTACGTACGATGACGCCGGCAATCTTCTCAAGGACGACCGCTACCAATACACATGGGACGGGGAAGGGCGTCTTCTTTCAGTCAAAGACGTAAACGGCAACACGGTCGCCAGCTTCACGTATCGTCCAGACGGACTCAGAGAAACGAAAACGGTCAATGGTGTCACGTATCATTACCATTATGACGGCTCGGACTTAATCCGCGTTACGAATGACAACCGCCAAACCGTATGGGCGTTCACATGGGCGAATGGCAAGCCAAACACGGTCACAAACCAAAACGGTAACACGTTCTACTATGTGACGAACTATCGCGGCGATGTCGTCCGCATTGTCGACGAAAACGGCGCGACGGTCGCGAATTATAGCTACGACCCATGGGGCAAAGTCTTGTCGGTTTCGGAAAATGCCGCAATGACTGGACAACCGTTGGGGTATGCAGGATATTATTATGATAGGGAAACGAAGCTGTACTACTTGCAAGCCCGCTATTATGATCCGGAGACGGCGAGGTTTATCTCAAGAGATCCAGATCCGGGAGACAAAGACGATCCGATCACTCAAAATGCGTATACGTATGCGAATGATAATCCGGTGATGCTGGTGGATCCGGATGGAAATCGTGGATTAACCACATTGTATCGGACTGTTGCAGGTGCTCTCACATATGTTATGGTCAGCGGGGCAGTAGCAAAGAGTTTAGTTAAAAAAGCGGTAGGGAAAGTAGCAAAGAAGGTTTTACGTAAGGGTACGGGTAAAGTTACAAAAGGTGGATTGAACTTTACTAAAACTACTGCAAAGCATATGGATAATCCAGACAGAAGAGTTCCAGTGCAAATCCTACAACAAGCGATAAAGGGTAAAGGTTATAAAGACCCTAGAGGTTCAAATGCACGAATGTATTATACTATAATGTATAGAAATGGTAAGAAGTACAACTTAGAAGTTCTATATGATAAGAAAACAAATACCATCTTGCATTTTGAGTATGCTAGGAAAGCAATGGGGCCATTAAAGGCTATTCCTAAATAAAGGAGGGAAAATGCTTGGATATTGATTATTCAAAGAAGTTATATCAATTGATACAGGATTACTTAAATAAACAAATTGATACTGAGACTTTTTCAAATGATTTTACTGTAATTTATAATTTACATGTAGACTATGATAGTTTAAGTACTAAGGAACTTAAATTATTTGGTGAGTTATCAGAAATAACTAGTCGATTTTCACCTTTTGAAGAAGACCTTAAAAAATATAATTGTTACTTTAACGCAAATGATGTTGAAAAAAAAGCAAAAGAAGTTCTCAAAGAATTAAGTAAAAATTGAACCATAACTTTATATTGTTACAAAAGCCTTAGGAGATAAATTCTCTTAAGGCTTTTTACATGGAGGAGTGCCGAATAAAGCGCAAGAGCAACAACCTATACGCATAACCCTTGAAACTCCTGTATTGATAATTCTTAGGGTTAGATTGTACGCACAAAATCAGTTTGAAAAAGATGCTATATTTTATGATTTTCATCAACGATAAACGACTGAAAATTATCAGCTACCACCGTTTTTATCTCCTAAAACCTTACCTTTGCTTTCTCCTTGACTTTTGAAATTTTTTCGCAACTTTTTCTTCGCTACCACCGATTACTATAGCGAGAGGCTACTCCACCTCGATTAACTCCTGGATGTCGATGTTTAACACTTTGCACACTTTCTCCAATAACGAAACATTATCACCATGAGGCTGTGACCGCTAAATAAAACTGAACAGAATTCGACTGATTAAATTGAACAGTTTAGAAGCGTGCACTTTACATGGAGTGGCGTACATGATAGCCTCGTTTCATGCGGCTGATTCTTGTTGTTGCTCGCTTTTTAGGAAATATCTTGTACGCAGAGGCTCCATGTCAAGTGATAGGGATTACGCTGGAATTTCCAGAAAAGTGTTCACTCTTATTTAGCGAAAACTGTTCAATTTTTCTCGTCGGTTACAGAGGCCCTCTGCATGATAATTTTATATTAATTTTTTGTATATAAGATCAATATAAAAAGACGCCCTTTTGAAAAAATCTTTTTAATAAAGAGTTTTTATATGTGAAATGAAATTCTATCATGCTGACTCTGATTTCATCCATATTACTAACGACAACGACCAAACCGTATGGACGAGCGACAAACCAAAACGGTAACACGTTCTACTATGTGACGAACTACCGCGGCGATGTCGTCCGCATGGTCGATGAAAACGGCGCGACGGTCGCGAATTATAGCTATGATCCGTGGGGCAAAGTGCTTTCGGTTTCGGAAAATGCGGCAGTAGCTGGACAACCGTTAGGATATGCGGGATACTATTACGATAGAGAAACAAAATTGTACTACCTACAGGCACGTTATTACGATCCAGAGACGGCGCGGTTTATCTCAAGAGATCCAGATCCGGGGGACCAAGACGATCCGATCACTCAAAATGCGTATACGTATGCGAATGATAATCCAGTAATGATGATGGATCCTAATGGATATTTTGCTGTTGCCATTCCTGTAATTTATGCTGCCGCATTAGCGGTTCTAGGTGTTGGATTAGTTTATTATGCGGTTCAGACACTTGATGCTGTATCGAAACTAATTGAACAAAGTTTTGCTAGAGTAAAGAAAAGGCCGAAGTATAAATCTAAAACTGAATTACACCATATAGTTGCACAAAAGGCTGGAAAAGCAGAACCAGCTCGACGGATATTGGAGAAAGTTGGAATCGGCGTAAATGATAAAGAAAACTTAGTTAGGATCAAAACCGGGCTGCATAGAAGGCTGCATACAACAAAATATTACCAAGCAGTTAATACCATTATAGGTTCTGTTTATAATACAAAATATGGCCGAAAAGTGAACCGAAAGAGAGTTGTCGCTGCTCTTGAAGCAATTAGAACATGGTTAGAAGTGCAGAGTTTCCTCTCACCATTCTAAATTATAAATTTAAAATAACTTTTTAGGACATCGTTAACCACGGATTCTTAAGCATGGATGTGTAAATGGGGATTAACATAGAGAGTGAGTATGACTATAAACAGGGGAAAAGTGTCAGTAAAACGAAACCATTGCTCTATGTTAATCTCTATGTCCTTTATTGTTTAGATAAACATTATAACGAATTTGAAAATTTACATAAACATCCACTTAAATTTCTCATTGAAGGAGTAAACAAAATATGTTTCAAATGAAATTAATAAAAAAGCTAAAAACCTCCTATAGCATAAGACTATCGGGAGACAAACGATTTTTATGTCATAACATGAATAATAAGACAATCGTTTACGATATAACAACTTGGGAAAAAGTTGCCGAACTGAACAAACCGAATTATCCACAAGATATAAGATTTTCCTTAGACAATAACTATTTGTTAATTAAAAGTACGACAGGTACTATATGTGTTTATCGTACGGCAGATTTTCAATTAGTTAGAAAAGTACAATCCAAAAAATCTTTTAAGTTAGTGGAAGGAGATGTGAATTTCACTAAAGACCATCCCTTGATTCTTTCAGCTGTAGAAACCAATAATGGGCGACAAATTGGAGCGATTCATATTCATACAGGGGAGTATATGGTTCTTACAAAATTTAAGAATGACGATACACTTATTTACTATCATCAATTTGTAAGAGATCGGAATGAACATTTGTTTACATTAAGTTATGTAAATGAAATGGATTATAGAGAGAATAGAATTGTTAAATTAAAGGAACCTATTAATAAACAGCCCATTGAGTTAAAAAGTCATTCGGAAGTTCCTATCTGGGATTCTGTCGTTTTCGACCCTGTTCACGATGTTTATATTTTAGTAAACGACTATGAAGTCATATTAATGGATTCTGACTGTAAATCAGTTTTAAAGAAAGTACACATTGTTGGTAATCGTTTCACCGAGAGACAAATTGGTTTTTTCCGACACCTTCATCAATCCCAAGATGGAAGGTTTATTGTACTGACTTATAGTGAAAGTGTTGTGATTCTAAGATATGAAGATTTAAAAACGATATGGATTGAGAGTGTCCCATATGCGAGTTTTGCTGAATTTAGCAACGATGATCAATATTTGCTAGTTGGTACTTGGGAGTGCGGATACGTCTTTGAGAATAATTTGCCACAACGTTTTTAAAGTTAATATTTGCAAGTGTTATTTTTATTAGATAAGCACGTGTCGATTGATCACAACATAAGGGAAGATTAACTGGTTAGCGTGTCATCGGCGACGCGTTGGATTTGACGTACGGATACGATGCGGATGGCAATATCGTGACGTACTTTGACGGCGTGAACACGCATACGTTTACGTACGATTTTGCCAACCGTTTGAAGTCATGGACGTATCAAGGTAATACGGTTCAATACGACTATGACGCGTCCGGGAACTTGAAAAATCCGCACGGCAAGACGTTGACGTTTAATGCGGCCAACGAAATCGAAGGGTTCACATATGATGACGCCGGCAATCTTCTCAAGGACGACCGCTACCAATACACATGGGACGGAGAAGGGCGTCTTCTTTCAGTAAAAGACGTAAACGGCAACACGGTCGCCAGCTTCACGTATCGCCCAGATGGACGGAGAGAAACGAAAACGGTCAATGGCGTGACGTACCATTATCACTATGACGGCTCGGACTTAATCCGCATTACGAACGACAACGGTCAAACCGTATGGGCGTTTACGTGGGCGAATGGCAAGCCAAACACGGTCACAAACCAAAACGGTAACACGTTCTACTATGTGACGAACTACCGCGGCGATGTCGTGCGGATGGTCGATGAAAATGGAGCGACGGTCGCGAATTACAGCTATGACCCATGGGGCAAAGTGTTGTCGGTTTCGGAAAATGCGGCCGTTGCTGGACAACCGATAGGGTATGCAGGATACTATTATGATAGGGAAACGAAGCTGTACTACTTGCAAGCGCGGTATTATGATCCGGAGACGGCGAGGTTTCTTTCGAGAGATCCAGATCCGGGAGACAAAGACGATCCGATCACTCAAAATGCGTATACGTATGCGAATGACAATCCGGTGATGCTGGTGGATCCGGATGGGAATCGTGGATTAACCACATTGTATCGGACTGTTGCAGGTGCTCTCACATATGTTATAGTCAGCGGGGCAGTAGCAAAGAGTTTAGTTAAAAAAGCGGTAGGGAAAGTAGCAAAGAAGGTTTTACGTAAGGGTACGGGTAAAGTTAAGCTATTGCCTTCTTCTAAAGTACATGATGCAATAGGGAAACTTAACAGTAATCAGATAAAGCATATCATAAATGGAAGTAAAAAATCTAATCATCAATGGGAAAAACTTGTGCCTGATAAGAATTGGGGGAAAATAAAAGAAATTATCATCGATGTAATGCATAATGGTACAGATATACCTTATAAATCTGTTTCTTCTAGAGTTAAAATGGTTAATGGACAATTGGTACAGGTGACATACAAAAAACTACCTGATGGAACAATAAGAATATCTGATGCGTGGGTGAAATAACTATGAAGGAAAAGATAAAGCAATTAATAACATCGGGTGATTTTCAAAAAGCAAAAGAATATATTGGGAATGAAGATAGAAATACTTTAGAGCAAGTTATTCTTGAATTAGGATTTGATGAAGAGAGTATAAGTGCTTATTCATTTGTCTGTTATTTGATAAATAATAATGAGACTGCATATTATCATTACTTAGCTTCAGAGTTATTAAGTACTGCATTATGTCATTTACCAGACGCTTATGCAAGTGCATTATACCATGCTAAAAAAGCAGTTGAATTAAGCCCTGAAGATGTTAGCTTGAAAGAATATCTGTTGTTATTCCATGACATTCCAGAAAAGTTAATTAGTAAAGAAGAAGCTAGAGCAATTGCTCAAGAAATATTAAAGATAATGCCAAATAGCGAAGCTGCAAAAAATGTGTTACACAATGCATAAATTTAAAGACCTTGAAAGAGTATTATGGCTCTTTCAAGGTCTTTTTAGGGTGTGTAGTGCCAAATAACTCCCTTTGTAGTACAACAGATACAAATAACCCTTGAAACTCCTGCATGATACGCACAGGATGAGTTTGAAAAAGATGTCCAATTTTATATCAACAATAAACAACTGAAAAATCATCAGTTACTACCGTTTTTATCTCCCAAAAGCTTATCTTCGCTTTCTCCTTGCTTTTTGAAATTTTTTTCGCAACTTTTCCGCCCCTTATTCCGATTACTATAGCGGGAGGCTACTCCACCTCGATTAACTCCTGGATGTCGATGTTTAACACTTTGCACACTTTCTCCAATAACGAAACATTATCACCATGAGGCCCTCTGCATGATAATTTTATATTAATTTTGTGTGTATAAAATCAATATAAAAAGATACCCTTTTGAAAAAATCTTTTTAATAAAGAGTTTTTATATGTGAAATGAAATTCTATCATGCTGACTCTGATTTCATCCATATTACCAACGACAACGGCCAAATCGTATGGACGAGCGACAAACCGAATACGGTGAAGAACCAAAACGGCGATCCGCTCTATTATGCAGCGAACTATCGCGGCGATGTTGTCCGCATTGTCGATGAAAATGGAGCGACGGTCGCGAATTATAGCTACAACCCATGGGGCAAAGAGTTGTCTGTTTCCGAAGATACAGCTATTGCTGGACAACCGCTAGGGTATGCAGGATACTATTATGATAGAGAAACGAAGCTGTACTACTTGCAAGCCCGCTATTATGATCCAGAGACGGCGAGGTTTATCTCAAGAGATCCAGATCCGGGAGACAAAGACGATCCGATCACTCAAAATGCGTATACGTATGCGAATGATAATCCGGTGATGCTGGTGGATCCGGATGGAAACAAGTCAATTAATCCGTTAAACGATCTACTAAAAATAGTCACAGCGCTAACAGGTGCTATGTTTGCTTTACGTGAAGTAGGGATATACTTCATGAAAGTAAGCTGGCATGCTGCAGAAAGAATGATTGAAAGAAGAGTGGCATCTAAAATGATAGCCGCTGCTATAAAACATGGTAGAGTATATTATGATCCGTGGTATAGTTCGTATGTATATTATTACAACGGTCTAGCGGTTGTGGTTACCAAGAGTAAGGTGATAACAACTGTTTATTGGGGAAAACCTAAAAAAAGGTGGAGAAGAATAAAATAATATGTTCGAAAGGAAAGAGGAATGAGCTATGTTTTTAAAAAAACGTTGTAATCACCAAAGAGCCTATAAAGTAGAAGCGGATTTTGCTGATCCTATTTGGTGCGCAGATTGTAATTGGAACTTTGATATGGATGATTTACCGATTTCTGAGGAGTTAAAGACAGAATTTATAAAATGGATAGTAGAATATCAGAAGGAAGCTACATTACTAAAGGAACGTTCATCCCAATATTCACAAGAATTTATATTTAAGCATAATGATAAGGGAAGAAGATTAACAGCAAGATTAATAAAAGAACTAGGAGAGGATATCTCAATAGTTTTTATTCCTCTTTCTCAAATCTAAATTCCCCCCCCCAAGGAGTATGTATGGAACCCTTGGGGGAATATTTTACAGAGAAACTCAGTATTATAAGAGGTGTTTAGATAGAATAATGTGGAGGCGGTAAAAGTGGAAATTGTATTTCATATTATAAAGAATATAAATAGTGATTTATCCATGATTCGGCTATCAATACCTAGTGTGGTTGTTCACTTTTTAAAACAATATGAGTATCGTATTAATGTCGATTTGAGAAAAATACTGGGTATAAAGATTGATGATACTATTTATTTTTATGAAGAAGAGGTTCAAGAAATACGAGAGATTAGTAAAGCTTTACTTAATGAGCTTAAAAGAGGTAGTTTAGATCATGAGATTGTGGAATATAGACAACAATATGGCATGAGCGAAAATGATATTAGCAAAGAGGATTTAATAGAACTCGCATGGCACCTTTGCCATCTTTGTGATACGACTCTTAGTACTGAAAAATTGCTTATGGCATACGGACTGGCTTTTGATTGGATTTCTACTGAAGATTAAACAAACATTAATATTTTTTATGTTTTAGTGTACAGTAGGTAAAAAAGTGTTGAACGTATGATTAAGATCGGTGATTTTTCCCTGAAATCGCCGGTTTGAAATTTCCGAGAAGGAGGTGGTTCATCTGATGTTAGTCTAAAAATTGGACACGGAGAACAGGGAGATGATAATAAGCTTAATTATAATCGGTTCGAGGTGTCCAATCATGAAAAAGAGAACATTTGATCAAGAATACAAGATTCAGTGTGACCGCTAAATAAAACTGAACAGAATTCGATTGATTAAATTGAACAGTTTTTTACCAGTTAGAAGCGTGCACTTTACATGGAGTGGCGTACATGATAGCCTCGTTTCATGCGGCTGATTCTTGTTGTTGTTCGCTTTTTAGGAAATATCTTGTACGCAGAGGCTCCATGTCAAGTGATAGGGATTACGCTGGAATTTCCAGAAAAGTGTTCACTCTTATTTAGCGAAAACTGTTCAATTTTTCTCGTCGGTTACATTTGACTCAAGAATTTTGATTAATTCTTGAGTTTTTTTATTTATTTGGGCTAGGTTGGGGGAATATAGCTATAACGGTTCTGATTTTATCCGCATCACAGATGACAACGGCCAAACCGTATGGGCGTTCACATGGGCGAATGGAAAGCCAAATACGGTGACGAATGCGAATGGCGATACATTCTACTACGTCACGAACTATCGCGGCGATGTGGTTCGCATTATTGATGAGAACGGTGCGACGGTCGCGAATTATAGCTACGACCCATGGGGCAAAGTGTTGTCAGTTTTGGAAAATGCGGCCGTGACTGGACAGCCGATAGGGTATGCAGGATATTATTATGATAGGGAAACGAAGCTGTACTACTTGCAAGCGCGGTATTATGATCCGGAGACGGCGAGGTTTCTTTCGAGGGATACATTCTCGGGGCACGACACTAGACCATTAACTCAAAATTTATATCTCTATTGTGAGAGTAACCCTGTAATGTATTATGATCCTGATGGCAACGATGCTATTTGGATAACAGCTAAGAATGGTGCACATGGTTTTGGGCACACATCTCTCCTTATTCAAAGAAAGGATGGTTCTTGGTATTATTTTTACTGGGGAGGACGTGGTGGCAAACCTCATGGTACTGCAGAAGTTTATTTGTGTAAGGTTCCTAGTGGAAATGTAAAAGATCTTGGAAAGCTGAACAAATGGCTTAAAGACAATGGGTTGCTAGGCGGCAAATATACAAGTGCAGTCTATATTAAGGGGAATTTCGAAGGATCATACTCATATGCCAAAAAGTTACTTAAGCCTTCAGAGAAGTACGATGTTTTTTATAATAACTGCATGCAAAAATCCGCTGAAGTACTAGCCAGAGGCACACGTAAGGGGAAACCAATATTAAGCGATTTCCAAGTAGACACATTAAAAAGGATAAGAATCCCTAGGCTAGCTGATGATGTAATTCGTGGTTGGAAGGACTGGTGAGCTGATTTCATGGCTTTTGGTAGGGGAGCTTGGAGTGGCACGACTCCCCGCCATTTAATAAATTTGATAGGAGGTTCCCAATGAGGCGTATTTTTTATACTATTTTAATTTTTGGGGTTGTATTTCATTTAATGGGATGTACTCCTGAGCATGGAGATGGAACTATCGTGAAAAATAGAAATCAAGAAGGTAATTCAACAGGTAATATAAACAATTATGCGTTTGTGGCTGAACAAGATGATTGGATATTTTTCACAAATTCTGCAGACCCGCATATTCCGCTACTAGATTTACGAAATGGTCTCTTCAAAATGGAAAAAAACGGTAAACAAGCAACGAGAATTAATAGAGATTTACCGTCCTATATAAACGTTGTCGACGAGTGGATCTATTATACGGTTGATACAGGATTATCGAGACCAAATAGCAAACTGTATAGGGTAAAAATAGACGGTTCTCAAAAACAACGGCTGTCTAACGATGATGTAAGTGATGTTCATGTTGTTGGCGACGATATTTATTATGTAAATCTCTCTGACCATAATCATCTTTATAAAATGAAAACAGATGGGAGTAATAAAAGAAAATTGAACAACCATAATTCTAGCTCAATAAATATAGTGGGCCGTTGGATTTATTATATACATTATCACTAGCGTTGCATTAATTTAATTCGAAAATTCCGAATTGAAAAAAGTCCATAAAAAATCCTTTATAATGGATGGTACAGGTGGTCCCTGTCCAAATCCAATATAAAGGATGAAGCCTATGGAC
>NZ_LPUG01000030.1:0-2994 GCF_001560855.1 Anoxybacillus sp. P3H1B
TTTTCGTATTGGTTAAGTCCTCGATCGATTAGTATCCGTCAGCTGCACGTGTCGCCACGCTTCCACCTCGGACCTATCTACCTCGTCATCTTCGAGGGATCTTACTTGCTTATGCAATGGGAAATCTCATCTTGAGGGGGGCTTCACGCTTAGATGCTTTCAGCGCTTATCCCTTCCGCACATAGCTACCCAGCGGTGCCCTTGGCAGGACAACTGGTACACCAGCGGTGCGTCCATCCCGGTCCTCTCGTACTAAGGACAGCTCCTCTCAAATTTCCTGCGCCCGCGACGGATAGGGACCGAACTGTCTCACGACGTTCTGAACCCAGCTCGCGTACCGCTTTAATGGGCGAACAGCCCAACCCTTGGGACCGACTACAGCCCCAGGATGCGATGAGCCGACATCGAGGTGCCAAACCTCCCCGTCGATGTGGACTCTTGGGGGAGATAAGCCTGTTATCCCCGGGGTAGCTTTTATCCGTTGAGCGATGGCCCTTCCATGCGGAACCACCGGATCACTAAGCCCGACTTTCGTCCCTGCTCGACTTGTAGGTCTCGCAGTCAAGCTCCCTTCTGCCTTTACACTCTTCGAATGATTTCCAACCATTCTGAGGGAACCTTTGGGCGCCTCCGTTACTCTTTGGGAGGCGACCGCCCCAGTCAAACTGCCCACCTGACACGGTCTCCCACCCCGATTAGGGGTGCGGGTTAGAACTTCAGTACGACAAGGGTGGTATCCCAAGGGCGACTCCGCCAAGACTGGCGTCCTGGCTTCTCTGTCTCCCACCTATCCTGTACATGACGTACCAAAATTCAATATCAGGCTGCAGTAAAGCTCCACGGGGTCTTTCCGTCCTGTCGCGGGTAACCTGCATCTTCACAGGTACTATAATTTCACCGGGTCTCTCGTTGAGACAGTGCCCAAGTCGTTACACCTTTCGTGCGGGTCGGAACTTACCCGACAAGGAATTTCGCTACCTTAGGACCGTTATAGTTACGGCCGCCGTTTACTGGGGCTTCGGTTCGCACCTTCGCTTTGAGCTAAGCGCTCCCCTTAACCTTCCAGCACCGGGCAGGTGTCAGCCCCTATACTTCGCCTTTCGGCTTCGCAGAGACCTGTGTTTTTGTTAAACAGTCGCTTGGGCCTTTTCACTGCGGCTCTCTCGGGCTCAACACCCAAGAGAGCACCCCTTCTCCCGAAGTTACGGGGTCATTTTGCCGAGTTCCTTAACGAGAGTTCTCCCGCGCACCTTAGGATTCTCTCCTCGCCTACCTGTGTCGGTTTGCGGTACGGGCACCTCTCACCTCGCTAGAGGCTTTTCTTGGCAGTGGAGGATCAGGGACTTCGGTACTTTAATTCCCTCGCCATCACGGCTCAGCCTTGACGCCAGACGGATTTGCCTATCTGGCAGCCTAACCGCTTGGACAGGCTATTCCAGCAGCCTGCTCACCCTACCTTCCTGCGTCCCCCCATTGCTCAAACGGTGAGGAGGTGGTACAGGAATCTCTACCTGTTGTCCATCGCCTACGCCTTTCGGCCTCGGCTTAGGTCCCGACTAACCCTGAGCGGACGAGCCTTCCTCAGGAAACCTTAGGCTTTCGGTGCAGAGGATTCTCACCTCTGTTTTCGCTACTCATACCGGCATTCTCACTTCTAAGCGCTCCACCCGTCCTTCCGGTCGGGCTTCGACGCCCTTAGAACGCTCCCCTACCGATGACGCAAGTCATCCCACAGCTTCGGTGATACGTTTAGCCCCGGTACATTTTCGGCGCAGAGTCACTCGACCAGTGAGCTATTACGCACTCTTTAAATGGTGGCTGCTTCTAAGCCAACATCCTGGTTGTCTAAGCAACTCCACATCCTTTTCCACTTAACGTATACTTTGGGACCTTAGCTGGTGATCTGGGCTGTTTCCCTTTTGACCACGGATCTTATCACTCGTAGTCTGACTCCCAAGGATAAGTCATTGGCATTCGGAGTTTGACTGAGTTCGGTAACCCGATGAGGGCCCCTAGCCCAATCAGTGCTCTACCTCCAAGACTCTTCCCTTGAGGCTAGCCCTAAAGCTATTTCGGGGAGAACCAGCTATCTCCAAGTTCGATTGGCATTTCACCCCTACCCACACCTCATCCCCGCACTTTTCAACGTGCGTGGGTTCGGGCCTCCAGTAGGTGTTACCCTACCTTCACCCTGGACATGGGTAGATCACCTGGTTTCGGGTCTACGACGACGTACTATGGCGCCCTGTTCAGACTCGCTTTCGCTGCGGCTCCGTCTCTTCGACTTAACCTCGCACGTCATCGTAACTCGCCGGTTCATTCTACAAAAGGCACGCCATCACCCATAAATGGGCTCTGACTACTTGTAGGCACACGGTTTCAGGTTCTCTTTCACTCCCCTCCCGGGGTGCTTTTCACCTTTCCCTCACGGTACTGGTTCACTATCGGTCACTAGGGAGTATTTAGCCTTGGGAGATGGTCCTCCCTGCTTCCGACGGGATTCCTCGTGTCCCGCCGTACTCAGGATCCACTCAGGAGGGAACGAAGTTTCGACTACAGGGCTGTTACCTCCTCTGGCGGGCCTTTCCAGACCGCTTCGTCTACTCCGTTCCTTTCTCACTCCATGTTGAGTGTCCTACAACCCCAAGAGGCACGCCTCTTGGTTTGGGCTTCTCCCTTTTCGCTCGCCGCTACTCAGGGAATCGCGTTTGCTTTCTTCTCCTCCGGGTACTTAGATGTTTCAGTTCCCCGGGTCTGCCCTCCATACCCTATGGATTCAGGTATGGATCCTGCCCCATTACGGACAGGGGGTTTCCCCATTCGGAAATCTCCGGATCCACGCTTACTTACAGCTCCCCGAAGCATATCGGTGTTTGTCCCGTCCTTCATCGGCTCCTAGTGCCAAGGCATCCACCGTGCGCCCTTTCTAACTTAACCAGTGAAAAGAGCTTCACGTTCCTTTCTTCTTACCTGTTATCTAGTTTTCAAAGAACC
>NZ_LPUG01000031.1:0-54289 GCF_001560855.1 Anoxybacillus sp. P3H1B
CATTTATTACCAAATGGATAGTGATCACCTTTAGTTGGTTACTGCCTTGTTTTTCGTTTATCATAAAATATTTTATCCAGAAAATTCTGTATAAAATATTTTTATTTTTTATGCAACGCTACTGATAATGTATGTTGAAATCAATCTATTAAACTAGTTAAGGGGAGAATTCCTAATGTTTTATAAGCGACTGATTTATTTTTTCTTTGTAATCTCGTTGATGTGGATGATGACAACGGTAGAAGTTCGTGCAGAAACTGCCGTCTATTGGGAAGGAGCAAAACTTGTAAAAGGACAGATTGGTAAAATTGAAATATTAAAACCGATTAATCTATGGAAACGAGAAAATGGAAAATTACGTTTTGTAAGATTATTAAAGCCAAAAGAACAGTACCGTGTTTATTCATATGATAAAAAACAATATGGAGTGGGAGGCAGTTTATATGTAACTAATATCAAGGGATATGTACAGTATAAAACACCTTCAAAAGAAAAGCTAAAGCTTGTCGATCCGGAGCGGTATGGTGTTAAGAGAATAGCGCTTGGTACAATTATGAACGAGTCTTCTACAGTTATTGTTCCTGGTGTTGAAAAATCTGAATTAGATATATATGGGGATAACAGAAAACAGCATGTGTACAAGCTCGATATCAATACTAAAGAAGATCACATAGAGATTGAAACAGCACTTTCAAATGAACAAATACTTGGAGTAGAGTCTGTTCTTCAGCAAGCTAATCAAGCTAACACTGGTGACCACTTAGTGCTTGGTGCAATCAACGGTGATTATTTTAAGGCCAATGGCGCCCCGATTGATTTAATGGTGCATCATGGCGAAATCATTACAACTAACACAACTTCACAGGACAAACGGGTGATTTTTGGTATTCGGGCAGATGGCACCCCTATCATTGGAAATCCCGATGTCAGGATGGAAATGACAACTAATGATGCTAATAATCACCCTATCCATTCAATTAACAAGCCTCGTTATGCGAATAATCTTGTCCTTTATACTCCCTATTTTTCGACAACAACGTTAACCAATGCCCTCGGCACAGAAGTGGTATTAACGAACATCCAAGGAAAGTTAAACGGAAACAACACGATTACATCCAAGGTGAAAAAGGTGGTCAGCGGTGCGGGAAACGAACCGCTTCTTCCGGGAGAAATGATTTTATCTGGGCATGGAGAGGCAAGCAGCTATTTGCAGCAAGTCAAAGCTGGTGATACAATTCAAATTTCGATTCAGTATGACCAACATCCTTGGAATGAGGTACAAGAAGCGATTGGCGGGCGATATCGCTTGGTCGCCAATGGTGTTGCACAATCATTCAATATTGCAGGCGCACATCCGCGCACGGCTATTGGTATAGATAAAACCGGAAAAGTATTGGCTGTTGTAGTAGATGGACGTAACCCCGCTCATAGCAACGGTGTTACCTTAAATGAACTTGCTAAGTTAATGAAAGATTTTCATGCTGTTGAGGCAATGACCTTAGACGGAGGAGGCTCTTCAACATTCGTAGTAAGACAATCGGATGGGAAGTTGGCAGTTATCAACAAACCTTCCGACGGAACGGTACGACCAGTGGCGAATTCACTTCTTATCGTCTATAAAAAACAGGCAAAAGAGTCTCAATAACTTATCATTTCACCTTAAGACACTATATATAGTCACGGAAAATACCCTGCATATAATACTTAAAATGTCGGCAGTTCTTCAGGAGACGGTTTCATGTTTTTTCAACCCCATGGAACAGCTTCTGGACTAAGAGAACTTTGCAGATACCTTTGTTGCTTCAAAACAGTCGATGATGCTAAGCATCATTACTACTTCTTCCGAAAAACATCTGGAAGCCCCATGTTCAATTGCTTAATGATGTAAACAAGCTTGTAATCAAACGAAAAGAAATTTATATACGTGAGAATAAGACGCAATTATTCAATATTCAATCATTTTACAAAAAAGGAGATTTACTTTAAAACCAAGTCACTTTACATATACAACTCCCTATAATCTAGGCAAGTAAAAAACAATGTTTTTCAAGAATCAAATCAAAAAGAATCAGGAATACTAACAATTAATTCCTCTTGGTTCAAAAACCAACTAATACTCTGGTTATAGTCCGCATCCTCAAAGCAGTGACAATGGAAGACTTTTAGGGAAAAGCCCGTAATTGCTGATATGTGGAACTAGCTATGCTTCTTCAAGTGTTTATCACCGACAAATAAATTAAAAAATAGGGATTGTATATGATTTTGGTAAAAATTAGTTATATATATCTGTCCAAAACAGGAGGCGTCAAAAAATCATCATGTGGTATATGAAGATGCAAAAAGCCATGGGTTTGGTACACGAGTAAGAGATGGGAAATGTCGGTTATAATTGGATCAATTTTACAGAAACGTCAATTGAATTCAATAAAGATATTCGGAAGCTAATCATCCTAATATAGCTCTTCCGATTACACTTAGAACTATCGGTTCAATATGGAGATCCACGAATTAAATAAATATGTAGCTTTACTATATATATCGACGTCATTCAAGCAATTACAACCAATAGTCGCTTTATCTGTATTTTTTGTACTGCTTATTGTCAATACAGCTACCTTGATTTCCATAGAAAAACGTTTGCATTTCATCTGAAAGTATGTATATCATAAGACAGAATGGCTTGAAAACATGTGTATGCGGAGGGGGTTACAATGCTCTTATGACAAATCATGATATATTAAAACAATTGCAAGAAAACCCTCCTAAATTGATCGGAGGATATAAAAAACAAGGATGGGCTATTAAGGTATTAGAGAAAATAAGCAACCATGATCTTGAGGAAGAAGGAAATGGCTTAATTACGGCTAAAGCGGTTCTTGAGGCAAAAGATAAAACATACTATCCCGCTTTTCTCACATTAGATATACTAAAAAAAGGAATGATCGTTGGTTTGTATTTTATTGCAGAAAACAAAGAACAGTTTGACCTGATTCCATTCGAATTGGCAAAGCGGTTCTTAAATAAGCCCGAAAACGATTTATTACCGTTTCGCTATCGGACGTTAGCAAAAATTGAAGGAGATCAACAACAGACCAATTGGCCAGATTTTACCTAAAGGAGTAAGAAGAAAACTTACTCCTTTTATAATGCAAGAAGTTTATGGGCGTCAGAAAAACGGCTTGTATTTATATAGCTCTAATGTTGTACAACTTATGGCGATCCTATCTACACAACGCATTATTGCTGAAAGCACAGCACATGACAACTAGAGGCTGTTCCTGTCAAAGAACAGCCTCACATCCAGACTTCATTATAAATAACTAAGGAGTATAAAAATCTTGTGTATAATATGGCTGATCATAACTATTAAATGTCACTCCTACACCTAAACGTTGAAATTTAGGATGTAAAACATTCTGACGATGACCAAGCGAATTCATCCAAGCTTCATGGACAAAGATAGCATTAAATTGACCATAGGCAATATTTTCCCCTGCTGTGCTATAAGAAATTCCATCCCTCTTCATTCGATCAAATGGAGATAACCCTTGCAAGTTGGTATGACTAAAATAGTCTTGTTTCGCCATATCCTCGCTGTGCTTCCTTGCCGTTTCCGCCACTTTTCCATCCCATGTCAAAAGTGACAGATGATTTTTCAAACGCTCTGCATTGACTAAGTCAAAGATTTGATATTCATAAGCTGTGCGTAACGCTGTATCCGGTGTTCCATAAAAGCCTTTCTTCTTCTCTTCTAACTCTTTTCCCACTACTTGCACAGCCGTTACGCGGTTACTGTTATACTTATCAAAGAAAAAAGTGACATAATTTCCATTGAGCAAATACATATCATACTCTACATTTTTCATCATATATTGCGTACTTCCTTTTTGAATATAGGAAAGCGGCTGACCATATTTCGCTTCCACTTCCGTCTTAGTTGTTCCGAGCACTCCGCCCTTTTTCGTACTGACAATTGGTTGATTCGTATACATAGCAGCAACACGATTATTCTGATAACTCACCATCAAAAATTCTTTGTAGTTCCCGCGATCATATGCTTCCCAGTATAGCCCATAATCATTCCATGTTCTTCGCTTTGCTTTTCCATACAACGCTTCCACCTTCGACCGCGAATCTCCAAGCACCACTTGATTCATCGAAACAGTGGCGTTCGTCTGTTTCGCTTGCTCAATACAAGTCACACTCGCTAATTTCGCTTTCGATGGTGTTTCATACTTAATACTGGTATCACGTTTGACATAATAGCCACCACCAACGCTTAAATAGCCAGATTGAAACGCATACACCCTATAAACATTACCTGGATATAATGTTCGTACAGCAATCAACTCATTATTTTTAAATGATATCAAAGCTGTTTTTTTCAGCACTGTTAAGCGACCAAGTTGTCCTGGCCTTAGCTCTGCTCCATCCCACCAAACCTTCTCCTCTCCCGTGTATGACGCACAGTTTTCCACTGCCACAGCTTTAGAATACGAAAGCAGCCCAAACAGACCGCACACAAATGCAAATATCATCGCAAGCTCCGGACGAATGATCCTAGCCATGCCATCTCCTCCCTAGAAGTAGATTTACTTCTATCATACTAGGAAATTGAGTTTTTGATAAAGAGGATATTTCTCTGAATTTATATAAATCCAATTTCAAAAATTCCCTATATTATAATATATGAATGATTAATTCTTTCGACATAGCAATATCGCTTTCTCATGCAGATAAACAGTCTCATAATTAATATATAGCTTGAAGATGGAACTAATCAGCTCTGGAAAGCAACCAACCAAAGACAAGACTGTGCGACCTTCCTTGATTTTGTTGTCGATACCTTTCGTCCGACTGTTTATGAGAAGAGGATATAAACTGGGGTTAGAAGCACAACAGCTCGTATTCTCGTTTAACTTTTGAAAACATAATAGATGGACATACATCGCGTAGATAATCGTTTTCCAGACTTCATTGTTGCACTGCGTACTTTTCCCTTGACTAACTTTTCAAGACATCGGCTCCCCCAATCGGCAGATATACCCTCCTCTACTGAAATCCAGATTTAGTTATATTTTTACTTTAATATACATATGAGTATTTTTATTGATTTACAAGAATATTATTTTATATTTTCAAAGTATTTTACCTTGTTTTATACTAAAATTGCTAATGACAATTAATATAGGGGGTTACTTACACATGAGAAAAAAATTCATTCCTTTCGCTTTGGCTACATCGCTCGCCATCGCGGCATGTCCTGTTTCTGCTTTTGCCATGGATTCCCGCGATCCAGAGCTGCAAAGCTATTTGAATGAAATCGGCATGACAGTCGAAGAATTGGAGGAATACTTAGCAGACTCTTACGATTATACGCTTGATGATTTTGACAGCGTCGACGAACTCCGCGCTGAGCTCGGTGATGCGCTGACAGAAGAGAACTTGGCGCAATTGCTGAACGAATACGGAATGACCGAAGACGAACTTAAACAAATGCTGATTGACAATGGTGAACTCGAACCAAATCAACCAATCACCGATGTGTTTAAATTTTACAACGAGCTGGCTGATTATGTCGAATTTTTCCATGACTATTCGACTCCAATTACAGATGAAACATTAAACCAATTTTTGCAAGAACGCCATATGACAAAAGATCACTTGCTGACACTGTTAAAAAAACATGGAGAATCTTTAGAAGATTACAGCTCCATTGGGGATTTAGCAGATGCCGTAGACTATTATCAAAGCCTCACTCCGCTTACTGAAGAAGCGTTAAATGAATTTTTAAGCGGGCTTGGTTTAACGAAGCAGCAGCTGGAGAAGCTTTTAGCCGCTCACGGTGATTCATTAAGCCATTATACGACTGTCGAAGAGCTGGCAATGGCTGTCGTGGATTATCTAATGCCTGACTTGGATGAGCTTGGTCTGACAAATGACGAATTGGAAAAATTGTACAATCATTTTGGATCGTTAAATCTTGAAGATCCACAATTCGCAAGCAAAATGGAGGAAATCGGAGAACGCTTAGCCGCCATTGGCGCGTACGATTTTACAAGCGCAACCGAATTGTCTCCTGCTCAATTAGCGGAAATTGCCGATGTTCTTCATGACATGCTTGACCTGTTTGAGCTGGATGTTCAATTTTACCTAACAAAAGCTGGCGAGAAAAAACCATTAAGCTTATCGTCATTGCTGACTCTTGAATCGACCAATGGCTATGACCTTCTCATCGAAATTTACAACAAGCAAGGAGAAATGCTTGCTGATTTTGTGTTGACAGCCGATATGTTCAATTCCGATCTATTTGAAGAAGTCGGAAATGATGTGAAACAAGGCGGAAAAGTGATACAAATCCAAAAACAACTTAAACCAAAACCAGTCAAGAGAACGGAAACAGGAGCCAAGCTGCCAAAAACGGCTGCTCCTTATGCGGCAAACATGCTAGCTGGCGTTGCTCTTGTGGCCATTGGAGCCTTTTTATTCCGAACTCGAAAAGGAGCAGACAGCAAATAAAATGCGAAAACGAACCATCACCCGCTTTTTCGGTATCATCCTGATGGCGGCTGGTCTTTTGTTGATCTTATTCTATGGATACAAATGGGAAAAAGGCATTCATGCCTCTAAACCGATCCCAACCAAAACAGCAGACGCAAAACCAGCTGTATCGGCCAAAGCCGCACATGTCGTCTACCGTCATCCTCCAAAAACTGGAGAGCAAATAGGGGAGCTTCTCATTCCCAAGCTAAACGCCGCATTGCCGATCTATCACGGCACGAACGAAGACGAGCTTGAGAAGGGCGTCGGCCATTACGCTGGAAGCGTCCTTCCCGGTGAGCCAGACAACTGTGTGCTCGCTGGCCATCGCGACACAGTCTTTCGCAGGCTTGGTGACGTGGGAAAAGGAGATATCCTCATTGTCAAAACCGAAGCTGGTGAGTTTACTTATAAAGTCCGCAAAGTGCGGATTGTCGACGCCAATGACCGGACCGTCATTGTGCCAAAACCAAAAGCTACGTTGACCGTTTCCACGTGCTATCCGTTTCACTATATTGGAGCGGCTCCAAAACGGTATGTACTTGTCGCCAATCTTGTGAAAACAGAAAAAACATGAGGGTTCCGCCAACAAACAAAGCACGATCCGCATGGAAAAACAACGGCTTTATTCTTCGTTAGCCTATGTAAAACCGGAGCGGCCATTCCTTATTTGGAAACAGCTGCTCCGGTTTTTTCTTGCTTGCGCTAAATGAAGGGTCGCACGAAACAACGCGGTCTGCTATGCGATCCACTCCTATTTCAAGCACATGGCAACTCCCTATTCCTTTTCCATGTCGCCTCTTCGCCCGTCCTGCCGCTGTGTCTTCCTCCATAATGCTGACTTCGCATAAGCCATGACGCTGACCGGCAAAAGCAATAGCCCTGAAAAAACAAACACGATGGAGGCACCGAACGTATCGGAAAGCCATCCCATAATCAAAGAGGAAATTCCAAATATAGCGGTGGATATTGTCCCAATTGAAGTATAGACAGCAGCCAATTGTTCCTTTGGAACATTCGTTTGAATCAGTGTTTGTTGTGAAATTTGCTTCAATTGGCTAAAGCAGCCAATGACAGCCGATAAAATAAGCGCCAGCACCGGGATTCGTGTCATCCCTACCCCAATCGTCGCCATGCCAGACACAAGCGAACTCCATGCCATCAACGCTGCCCGTCGCCGGTCCACCCATAAAGGAAGTTTTACGCATAATAAGCTGCCGAGCATCAGGCCAATCAAGGAAGCGCTGTTTAGATACCCCCACCATATTTCCTGCACGTTTAACATCTCTTGTACGTACACCATTAATATGGCAGCGATCCAAACAGAGCTAGAAACCGTTTCTAAACATTCCATAACCGCAATCGTTTTTAATGCCGGTATCGCAGCAATCGTTTGCCAGCCTTGCGTCAGCTGATCCCGTCATGCGGTAAATCGTCGCCATCACACCGACAATATAAAGCACATCACCAATATTGGCCAATGATTGGCCCAGCATCAGCACTAGAAAATGCCGTTCTATGTTCAAATAAGATCCCCCATTTTTCTTAGTAATGATAGAAAACGTGGGAGAATATTTAAATTGGACGACTTGCCATATTCCCTTGCTCCTTTACCATCATGCCAGTCCATAACAGCCTGGAGGATCAAAAGCTGTCGCACTGGCAGTCATCTTAATCGTTGCAAATGAAAAAATCCATTCTCATCTTTAAGTTGTATTTTATATTAGGTTCACATTTTATTTCTACGCAAAATTTGCTGCATATTTCCCAATTTTAAAAATGAGCAGCATGTTCCTTCTTTAATTTAACGCAAAAAAATATTGACAAAGCAAAAACCACTTGCTACCATATTTCCAAGTAATCATATAGGAATTTACAATTTTATTGCTTCCTTGAACGAAAGGAACGTTAAATTTTAAAGAAGGGAGATGACCAATGGGACCAAGATCTACATATAAGAAGCATGTGCTTGCTAGAGGGGTTTCTTTCATCAGCGTCGCCTTCATACTTATGATTTGGACAGTCAGCACCCATTTCAAATGGGTCGATCCTGTATTTCTTCCACCCCCTCAATCTGTATGGCAAACGTTTTTAGAATTACTAAGAGACGGATATAAAGGCATTTCGTTAAGCTCTCATATACTCGATAGCTTACACCGGCTTTTTATCGCTTTAATCCTAGCCTTGTTCACAGCTGTACCGTTAGGGATTTTCTGCGGGATTTCCAAATACGTCCTTGCATTTTTTGATCCCATCATCGAATTTTACAGACCGCTCCCGCCGTTGGCTTATTATGCTTTGCTTGTTTTATGGCTAGGAATTGATGATCGATCAAAAGTAGCCCTGCTATTCTTAAGCGCCTTTGCTCCTCTGTTTCTTGCAACGGTGGCCAGTGTGCAGAGGGTGCCGCAAGATCGAATCAACGCAGCACGATCTTTAGGAGCTACCAAACCGAAAGTCCTTTTATATATCATCTTGCCATCCTGCTTGCCAGACATCATAACCGGTTTGCGCACCGCCATTGGGGTTACATATGCTACGCTGGTCGCAGCTGAAATGGTGGCCGCTACTTCAGGCATCGGGTGGATGGTATTAGATGCTAGCAAATATTTGCGGAGCGACATCGTCTTTGTCGGAATCATTCTAATGGGAGGAATCGCTATTCTTATGGATAGCCTCATCCGATTGTACCAACACTTGCAATTCTCTTGGGTGGGAAAACAAGACTCTTAAGCGATCATCATCGCTGATAAACTTTAATTTCACACAAAAAGACAGAATAGTGGAACGAATAATAATCAATCATAAGCAACGGGTGGAGGGAAAAAATGAAGCTTCAATGGAAATCAAATACGTTATCGCTAATTTTTCTGCTCATGCTAACAAGCGCCATCATCGGCTGTTCCAAGCAAGACACCGCGACAACAGCTGCCCAAAACACGGCATCAAGCCATGAGCCTAAGGAAATCAAGCTAGGATACCAAGTGTCGCCAAACGGGGAGCTTTTAGCCAAAGCATTAGGGCTGCTTGAAAAAAAATATCCCCACATTCAAATTCGGTGGATCAAATTTGATTCCGGCCGGGATGTAAATAATGCCATGGCAAGCGGGAGCATTGATTTCGGTCTTGTCGGCACCCCTCCGGGATCTATCGGCATCGCTAACAAGCTGCCTTATAAAGTGTATTATCTTCACGATATGATCGGTGAAAGTGAAGCGCTCGTGGTCAAAGAATCTTCTGGCATCCAATCATTGCATGACTTAAAAGGAAAGAAAATTGCGACTACATTTAGTTCCACCTCTCACTTTAGCTTGCTCGGAGCCTTAAAAGAAGCAAGCATTGATCCGAAAAAAGAGCGAATCACCTTGCTTGATATGCAGCCGCCTGATATTTATGCTGCTTGGCAACGGGGGGATATCGACGGCGCTTATATTTGGCAGCCGACACAGACAAAGCTTATCAATGAAGGCGGACGCGTAATAATCACCTCCAATGACCTAGCACAAAAAGGCGTGGTAACCGGAGAATTTGGAATTGTCAATAAAGAGTTCGCTCAAAAATACCCTGACATTGTAAAAGGTTATATTTCTGTTCTAGATGAAGCGGTACATTATTATCACAGCCAGCCGGAGCAGGCTGCTCAAGTACTTTCGAAGGAACTGGGATTGTCCCCTGATGAAAGCTTAAAAACCATGAAGCAAATTATTTGGCTGGACGCTTCGCAGCAAAAAGACTTTTTTGGTGAACCAAATCAACCAGGAAAATTAGCCAAAATATTAAAAGACACGGGAGATTTTATGGCTAAACAAAAAAACATACCATCTTCTCCTAGTCTGGACGTTTATCAAAAAGCATTATTAAGCGAGCTTTATCAATAAAGAATGGAGAGGGATGTTATGCAGACTAGTGCGCCAACGACCGCACATTCGTCAATGGCTCATAACCGCAATCCGACATTGATCGAGTTAAAAAATATTCGTTTAGCTTATTCGCAAGAACATCACGATACGCCCATATTGGATGATATCAATCTTCAACTGGATGCCGACGACTTTGTGTGCCTGCTGGGCCCATCAGGCTGTGGCAAATCTTCATTATTAAATATATTGGCAGGATTTCAGACACCAACCGCCGGCGAAGTAATGATTGACAGCCAGCCTCACACCGGTCCAAGCGCCAAAGTAGGGGTTGTCTTTCAACACCACAACTTGTTTCCATGGATGACCATCGCCAAAAATATTGAGTTTGGTTTAAAGATGAAAGGAGTGGAAAAATCCGAACGAAAAAAACTCGTTTCGGATTATTTGAATCTGGTAGGATTAGAGTCTTCCGCTCATCTGCTGCCTTATCAGCTCTCTGGAGGCATGAAGCAGCGGGCAGCGATCGCTAGAACACTAGCTACCGATCCGCAGGCCATTTTAATGGATGAACCGTTTAGCGCACTGGATGCTTTAACACGGGAAAATATGCAGGCTCATCTACTTGAACTTTGGCAAAAAACCAAAAAATGCATCTTTTTCATTACTCATGATGTAGAGGAAGCCCTTTTGCTGGGCAGAAGAATTTTAGTCATGCACGCCAATCCTGGAAGAATGGTAGTCGATTTGCAAAACCCGCTATCGTCATACCGCCAGTCTATTCAAGAACTCAAGCATTTGAAGGAATTTCATGATCTGCGATCTTATTTAATTTCTGCAATTAGAAATAAAGAAGTGAACAGTCCAAGGTTGGGCTGGTTGAGATAAAGTAAAAGCTTTCGACCATTCTCTTAATCTCGTATAGCTTTTGGACGGTCGGACACTCACACGACAAACCGCCCTAAGTACTATGAATAAGCTCATTCTCATTGTGCATTCACATGAAAAAGTCAAGTTCACAGATTGGCCTCCGACCGCCCTTTTTCCAAGATGATTCGTTCCATCTGATTCATGTTTCCGGCAGGCTTTATGATTGCTTTATGTTCAGAGTCATAGATCAATATTTGAAAGGAGCATATTGAATGTCTAATGTAAATACTCGTTATCCCCGTCCATTGAAATTTGAAAATCGTGATGATCATGTAGGTCCGCGTATTTTACGCCGTCTCCCTGAAGGTGTAGAAGAACAGCCCTATACACTGTTTAAAGTCAAACCGTTAAGTCCGATCATAGGCGCGGAAATCAGTGGTATCGATTTAAGAACCCCTGTTACACCGGAGCTGCAGGCAGAACTTAACCGCGCCCTCTTGGAATGGAAGGTTCTCTTCTTTCGCAATCAAAACATCACAAGCGAACAACAGCAAGCCTTTGCCCGGCTATGGGGCGAATTGGAAGTTCACCCGTTCTATCCTGTCGAAAAAGGTCAATCGAAGGAAGTGGTTCGCTTTGCGAGAAATCATAAGCAAGGAGGATATGAAAACATTTGGCACGCAGATGTGACTTTCCGAATCAATCCGGCTAAAGCGGCCGTATTAAGGCTTATTGAAGCTCCGCCGATTGGCGGTGACACGCTGTGGGCCGATATGGCCGCCGCATACGACAATCTGCCTGATGAAATAAAGGAACGTATTGATGGCCTTACGGCGATTCATGATTTCACTCCTGCATTTAGCCATTTGCTGACGCCAGAGGAATTAGCGATAAAGCAACAAGAGTTTCCGCCTGTTGAACATCCGGTCGTCCGCACTCATCCGGAAACAGGCCGGAAAACATTGTTTGTCAATCCTTCCTTTACAACGCAGATCGTCGGGCTGGAACCAGAAGAAAGCGAGCAGCTGCTTCAATATTTGTTCCGTCAAGCTCACGTTCCCGAGTATCAAGTACGCTTCCACTGGGAAAAAGACTCGATCGCCTTCTGGGATAATCGCGCCACTCAGCATTACGCTGTTTCCGATTATTATCCGCATCCTCGCAAAGCAGAGCGCGTAGCCATCGTTGGCGATCGGCCATTTTAAAATAAATAAAACGAATGGAATCCATTTTGGTTCCATTCGTTTTATTTATGAAAGTTACCGTTATTCAGCGGTTTCTTATCGACCTTTTTTATTGTATAATATTTCCATGAATGATCCCTATACATACTTTGTCTGATGGAAAACGCTTGTATGATTTTATTTCGTCATTACTTTAAAGAAAGAAGGAGAGTTTATGAGCTGGTTTTTTCTATTATTAGGAATCATCTCGGAAGTAATGGGTACTACTTCAATGAAAATGTCGCAAGGATTTGCCAAACTGATCCCTTCTATTTTCATGTTTGTTTTTTACGGAACCAGCCTGACTTTCGTAACGCTGGCGCTCAAAAAGATTGATGTCAGCATCGCTTATGCCATTTGGTCTGGACTTGGCACAGCCATTATCGCCGCAATCGGAATCCTATTCTTCAAAGAGTCTTTTTCTTTATTCAAGCTCTTAGCCATCCTTCTCATTATCATCGGAGTCGTGATGCTCAATATGAGCGGGGAAGCGCATGGAACTGAAGCCGCTTCATCATACGCACCTATGAAAAAAAATGGTGAACAATAACACGAGCTGTTTCCCATTTTTTCGCTGCTAAAAGAGAACGCCATGTCTCAATGATGCCCATGCCGTTTTCATTCCCCATCGAATTAGGTTATCGAATTAGGTTCGGCGTTTTTCTATTCACTTTCGTCCCTACCCAAACAAGCTCCTTGGAGGAGGCCCTCTCCAAGGAGCGGCTTCTATTCTCAAATGATCTCAAGAACGTGAGAGAATTTTCACGAGATTGCAGAAATCCCCTTTGATCCAACAGCTATTGAATGATGATCTTTCCCATATGCTTGACGCGCTCCAGCAACGCAAACAGCCTTGAATAGCCATCTTGGATCGTTTTCTCATTTTTTATATGATTGTAAAGTCCTACACCAAAATAGGTGTCTTTATAGAAGCCGATAAAATAATCGCCCGATTTCATTTGATGCGCCTTTTCATCGCTTAATTCACGATCGACAAACGCCAAATACACTTTCTCTGATTCAATAAATACAAACGGAACAGGAGATTGCAAATAAATGTCAGCATACGGCGGCTTGGCCGCTTCTTTTAAATAGCGTTTATGAATCAATACAGCATCGACATTTTGAAAATTTTTCTTTAACACATCCTCCATCGACAAGGGAATAAAGGAAATGTTTTTTTCGCGAACGTTCGGTGGCTCTCCAACGATGCCGATGGTTAATGCTTCTCCAGAATAAATCGGTGAGTCAAAATGAGGTGGTTGACTGCAGGCCGATAATAAAAGCAGGCTTGCGATAAAAATGAACCATTTTTTCATCTCGTCCCCCTAATAGATCTGCGATATGCAAGACAGCTAAGCCGGAACAAACCCTCTCAACCATCATCGGAATTCCATATCAATCATCTAAACGTAGTATAATTTGGTAAATATGGACTGTCAATCCTTCAGGATTATTCATCGTTCAAGAAAGCAGGCATATGGAATAAACTCCTTTTTCTGCCGCAAAGTTCAGATGTTTCGGTTCGATTAGCGGCTAGCGCAAACAAAAAAGAAGAGCTCGCCGCTATAAAGAGGACTGCTCTCCTTGTTCAAGCTCAAGCATAAAAAAGGGACTGCAACTCCTGATTCCAGCATCTAGAGAAGTGAGGCACCAGCTATCTCATCGCATACAACCGCTTGTAGCGTTCGCTTGTCTTTAATAATTGCTCGTGTGTGCCGTGCAGCTGAAGCTTCCCGTGATCCAAAAACAACACATCATCCACCATATGAATAAAGGCGAGATGGTGCGTGATCCATAAAACCGATTTGTCTTTTAACACCTCAAATATGGTCAGCATCAGCTCTTTCTCCGTCATCGGATCCAATCCGATGGTCGGCTCGTCTAAAACGACGATGGGCGCATCTTGCAAAAGAATTCTCGCAAGAGCGATCCGCTGTCTTTGCCCTCCTGAAAAACGGACCCCCGTTTCCAGCAGCGGCGTGTCATATCCAAGCGGGAGAGATTGAATATAATCATGCAATTTCACCTGCTTAGCTGCCCAAACAATCTCTTCGTCCGTTGCGTCTTCCCTTCCTAATCGAATATTATTTCGGATGGTCGTATCAAATAAATGCGGCTTTTGATTTAACACCGCCACCCATTTGGCGATATCAACGCCCAAGCTGGTTGTAGGAACGCCATTCAACACCACCTGGCCAGCCGTTGGCGACACCGCTCCTTCAATAAGCTTCAGGATGGTCGATTTCCCCGCTCCGCTCGGTCCAAGCAGCGCCAGCTTTTCCCCTGGTCTAATCGTAAAGGAAATATCGTCTAACGTCTGCTCCGTATGGTCATAATGAAACGAAACATGGCGCAATTCGAGCGTGACCCCGCCACCCGCAGCGATCCGTGGGATATCCTGATGAAGCGAAAGTTTTGGTTCCTTTTGATCTTTGGCAAGACGGGACAGGCGCCCAAACGAGTCCTGATAAGCCGGAATCTCGCTCAGCGCATCGGATATTGGCAAAAACGCCTCAGTAAGCGGAAAAATCACAAGGACAAAAGCGGCGATCATCACCGGTGCCAATTCGCCCCGCGCCGTTTGTTCCGCCGTCCAACGCAGCATGGACACCACCATCAAAGCGATCACCCCTTGAGCCGCCGTGTTGCGCCATCTCACAAAACGCATGCGCTGCCGCTCATCTTGAGAGAGGGCTTCTTCCTCGCGTTCATATTCTTGAATAAAATCATGTTGGCGGCCGCTAAACTGCCAGTCGCTGATTCCCATCACCGCATCGGTCAGTCGTTCATATAGCCGATGGCGCCCCGCTTTCATCGCTTGCACCTTTGCCTTCGTCACAAGAAGCGAGACAAGCGGAAAAAGAAGCAACAAAACACCAGCGTAAAAAGCCATCAAGAGAGCAAAAGGCCATGAAAACCAGCCGAGCGCCGCGATGGATAGCCCATACATCAAAAGAGTCGCAAGCATGGGAAAGACCGTTTTTAAATAAAGATCTTGGAGCCGTTCGATATCTTCCGCTAATATGCCTAGCACCTCTCCTGTTTTCCATTTCGCAAACGGAGATAGGACGTTCGGTTCCACGAGCTGGTAGACACGAAGCCTCATCTTTGTTAATAGGCGGAGCACGACATCATGGCCGACTAATCGCTCCATATAACGCGAAACCGCTCTTGTAATCCCAAAAGTCCGAACCGCTACAATCGGCACATAAATCATCAATAAATTTTCAGGGCGCGTCGCTGCTTTGGAAATTAAAAATCCCGATGTAAACATTAATAAAGCGGCTGAAAAAATCGTAAGCACCCCGAAAAAAATGACAAATCCCAGCATCCGTTTATTCTCTTTCAAATAAGGAAGCAACCAATCCTTCGTTTTCACGCCTGATCCCCCCAATGCGCCTTGGCCATTTGATAATAATGCCCTTTTCGTTCCATTAATTGCTGATGCGTTCCTTCTTCAACAATTTCCCCGTCCTTCAAAAAATAAATATGATCCATATGGGGCATCCAATGGAGGCGGTGAGTAGCCAAAAACACCAGCTTGCTGCAAAACAGCTCCAGCATTTTTTCCTTGATATCCAATTCCGTCTCCACATCCAAATGGGCGGTCGGTTCATCGAGCAATAAAATGGGGCGGTTTCCTAAAAAAGCTCTGGCTAAAGCCACTCGCTGCGCTTCCCCTCCGCTTAACGCCCGGCCTCCCTCGCCAATCTTTTCATGGAGACCGTTCGGAAGCCTTTGCACAAGCTCGCCCAATCCAGCCTTCTCCACCGCCGTCCGCACTTCTTCTACCGTCGCATGGGGCTGATAAAAGGTCAGATTGTTCCATAGCGTATCGTGAAAAATATACGGGTGCTGCGGAATATAAAGAAGCTGGCTTTGCCAGTCCTTTTTTTGCAAATGCGTCATTTCCTGTCCGCCGATCTGAATCGTCCCCTCCTGCGCCTGGACAAATCCCCCCATTACATCAATCAATGTCGACTTTCCCGCACCGCTTTCACCAACGATGCCAATCTTTTGAAATCCTTTTACAGAGAGCGTCACACCTTTTAATGACGGCGGATCGCCCTCTTCATGCCGAACCGTAATCCCGTTCAATTGAAGCTCCTGTTGATGATTCCAGCGCTCCAGCTTGCAGGTCCCTTCTTCTCTAAACCGAGGCAAGTCCACGATTTCCTTCAGCTTTCTTCCAGCTTCCTGTCCGTTTAACGTCGCGTGATAATCTGCTCCAATTTCCCGAACGGGCAGAAAGTATTCCGGCGCTAAAATAAGAATGGTTAAAGCAGGCCAGAGGGTCATCTCCCCGTCAACTAAGCGAAGTCCTAAAAACACGGCCACCGTTGCCACCGAGAGCATCGTAAAAAAATCGAGCGCAAACGATGACAGAAAAGCGATTTTTAACGTTCCCATCGTCGCCTTTCGGTACCGTTCGCTGACGCTTTGAATATTTTGGGTATGCGCTTGGCTGCGTCCTAAATATTTTAATGTTTCCAATCCTCGCAACGAATCAACAAAGTGGTTGGCGAGCACCCGGTACACCTTCCACTGTTTATCGGCCTTTTTCTTGGCGGCTAAACCAAGCAAAATCATAAAAATTACCAATAATGGCAGCATCACCATTAAGATGACGGCCGATGTCCGGTCCAGAAGCAGGACATAAAGCCAGACCATCGCGGGAATGATCGCCATATTCACCATTTTCGGCAGAAAAAGAGAGAGATACTGTTTAAATTGCGAAACTCCTTCTTGCAGCAGGGTGACGGCGTTCCCTGTTCCAAGCCGTCTGGCTACCTTTGGCCCTAAATGAAACAGCGCATCAAGCACCTCTTTTCGGAGATGGGCGCCAAGCTTTACAGAGTACTCGTACACCATTTTTTGCTTCACATGCTGCAAGAAATGCCGCATAAGAAAGGCGCCAATAAATAAGAGTAGCGTTTCATATACCTCATGGAACGCCTCTTGCTGAAACAAACGAGTGACCACCTCCGCAAGCCATTTGGCCTGCAGAATGATGGACACTCCTTGAACCACCGTGAAACCAAAAAGCAGCGCGAGGATTCGTTTCATTCCTTCAAAGGCAAGCAGTTCTTTTTTCATTAATAGACCATGTCCTTCCCATCTACACGCTTACGAAACACATAATAGCTCCATATTTGATAGCCAAGAACAAACGGCAGCAACGTGACCGCGACAATCGTCATCACCTTTAACGAATAAGCGCCGGAAGCGGCATTATAAATGGTTAAATCATAGGCGCTTGAAATCGAGCTGATCATGACGCGCGGGAACAATCCGGCAAAGATCGCTCCGACTGTTAAAGCAATCCCGAGACCGCTCATCGCAAAGGTCCAGCCATCGCGTCCTTTTTTAGAAAATAGGATGACCAACCCATACGAGACAACCACAAGGGCTACGAGCGGCACGGTTACCTCGCCGCGGTACGTAAATAAATCTGTCTCTGTATAAGAGAGGCCAACAAAAGCCACAAGCGCCGCAAGAACGGCATAGATCATTTTTTGGGCAAGCTTGCGGGCGCGCATTTGTAAGTCTTCCACTGTTTTGAGAGTCAGAAAGAGCAGCCCGTGCAAGAAGCATAAAAGCGTGACCGCGACGCCGCCCGTTACCGTATAAATATTCACATAATCGGAAAACTCCGCGTGCAGTGTCATCGATTGATCGATCGGCATTCCTCTTAATATGCTGGAAAATAAGACGCCAAAGAGGAACGGAGGGAGAATGCTTCCAAAGAAAATAATCCAATCCCACGTTTGTTTCCAGCTTGGATGATCGACCTTTCCTCTGAATTCAAAGGCGACTCCGCGGCCAATCAACGCAAGCAGGACAAAGACAAACGGAATATAATAGCCGCTAAACATCGTCGCATACCAATGAGGAAACGCGGCAAAAATCGCTCCTCCCCCTGTTAAAAGCCACACTTCATTGGCATCCCAGAATGGCCCGATCGTATTGATCATGATACGCCGTTCGACATCATTTTTTCCAAGAAACCGTCCAGCCATTCCCACACCAAAGTCGAAGCCTTCCAGAAAAAAGAATCCGATAAATAAAACAGCAACTAAAATAAACCATAATTCATTTAACGCCATCCTTGAACGGCCTCCTTTTCAAAAGGATCCACGGAAAGATCGCTTTCCTTCTGTTCATCATGATGCCCGGCTCCTTTTTTAATTTCCCGCACAAACAGATAAATGAGCACGATGGCCAAAATAAGATAAATCGTTGTAAAGGCAATGAACGAGAACAATAATGAGCCGACAGACACATTTGGCGAAATCGATTGAGCCGTTTTCATCAATCCAAAAATGGTCCATGGCTGACGGCCGATTTCTGTCATAATCCAGCCCGCCGTATTCGCGATAAATGGAAAGGCAATCAATGTCACCATGATCTTTAAAAAGGCTGATTTTTTCATTAGTGTCTCCCGGAAATTCCACCATAAGCCGAACGCGGCCATCACAATCATCAACAGCCCTGCGCCCGCCATGATGCGGAAGCTCCAAAATGTCGTTTTCACCGGCGGAATATAGTTGCCCGGTCCGTATTTTGCTTCATATTCCTTTTGCAAGGTGAGCATTCCCGGCACCTTGCCTTCAAACTTCTCATAAGCAAGATAGCTTAACGCATACGGAATCGATAGCTCCAAGTTATTTTTTTGGTTTTCCACATCAATAAGGGCAAAAATCGTCCAAGCGGCCGGATCGCCGCTGTCCTGCCACAGCCCTTCGCTTGCGGCCATTTTCATTGGCTGGGATTCCATTAAATGCTGAGCTTGGGCATGTCCACTAAACGCCACGCCGAGTCCGGAAATCAAAGCAACGACCATCGCCATTTGAAACGACTTCTGGAAAAACTCTACTTCTTGCCGCTTCAATAATTTATACGCGCTCACGCCGCCAATGAAGAAAGCGCCTGTCGCCAATGATCCAAAGATCACGTGCGGATATTCCACTAATAATTGTGGGTTTCGTAATAAAGCAAAGAAATCGTTCATTTCAGCCCGTCCATTCCGAATGACGATGCCAACAGGTTCCTGCATAAACGAGTTTGCGGCCAAAATCCAAAGAGCCGAAAGCATCGTTCCAATGGAAACAAGCCAAATGCACAATAAATGGATTTTCTTGGATAGACGCCCCCAGCCAAAAATCCATAAACCGATAAACGTCGACTCCATAAAGAAAGCGAGCAGTCCTTCAATGGCCAAAGGAGCGCCGAACACATCCCCAACAAAGCGCGAATACTCTGACCAGTTCATTCCAAACTGAAACTCTTGAATAATTCCCGTTACCACCCCAACCGCGAAATTAATCAAAAACAAATGCCCCCAAAACTTCGCCATTTTTTTATAAATCTCTTGATTTTTCACCACATAAAATGTTTCCATCAGTGCAACCATAAAAGCTAAACCGATGGATAGCGGAACAAACAAAAAGTGAAAAATCGTGGTTGCGCCAAATTGAAGCCGAGCTAAAAACAGTTCAGACATCGTAGCTTTCCCTCCTCGATGCATGTTACCCCTAATCATACGGTGAAAATATTGTTCAACCTTTCACATACTATTGTAATGAAAAACGATGTGCCTTTTGTTAAAGGACGTTGACTGATTTGTGACAAATATGTAGAGAATTTGTGACATAGTGAACAAACATTTCGTTGCCCATCTTTTTTCCACTCTCGACAAGTGACAGGGCATTCATCCTCTGTTTTTTGATGTTAACTATTAAAATGCAAAATATACTTTAATATTTTACTCAATCAACATAAAGTAGAATTAAAGCGGTATATCACCATATTCGCCATTGCGATTCCTATCAAGAGGTGAAAGGCATGTAAAAATGAATGAATTAAAAAATATTGACAATGAAAATGCAGGGAAATACAGAACACATCATGTAGGCATCTCAGGAAGCGTTCATCACCCTGTTCATTTTTTAAATGTCCAAGAGGAAATGAATCATTTATTTTCTTGGTATGAACAAAATAAGACCGCGCTTCATCCCGTCCCATTAGCTGCAAAGCTTCACTTTCGGCTTGTCTATATCCATCCTTTTGCGGATGGGAACGGACGAACCGCACGTTTGATGATGAACTTTATACTCATGCACCATGGATACCCTCCTGCGATTATTAAGGCAAGCCCTGAACATCGCTTAAAGTATTATGAATCGTTAGAAAAAGCAAGTGTAGAAGGGGAATTGGAGCCTTTTACCGAACTGGTGACCAAATGTGCAGAGGAAAGTTTGACACATTACCTCCAGGCTTTAGGAATAGAAGAATAAATAAAAACGAGGGGAAAGGGACAGGGCCTGTCATTCGTCGATTATTTGCAGGAAAAGGCGCAGGCGATTTTAGCCTAACGAAAACATCATCACACTTCAGACATATCAAAAAACAAAGCCGCTTCGTTGTAAACAACGAGGGCAGCGGATCTACCAGTTGTTAAAAATATTTTAAGATGATGGCCAACCCTATGATTCATTTTTGATCAGGTAGAAAAATTCCGATTTGACTGATGTTGCATGAGGGTTCAAGTTCTTTCTACGCAACAGTCCGTTCCTATCCCCCCCTCCAGCCGTATTTTAAGCAGCTGGAGGGGTTCTACATGATTTTCGACAAGTGACAGGCACCCGTTCCCACGTAGCAGGCTTTCCTTTTAAGAACTAGTATGAATGATGGAAGCATTAGCTTGGTCAGCTTTTACACAATCAATAGCAATGACAATGGCGACGATGATCTTTTCCATCTCTTCATCCAATATTTGAACTTCGTAACTATCCCCCCAAGTAAACCACTTCTTACTAACATAGCCGACAACCTTCCCCTGCCGCAAAACTTGAAAGTCCATTTCCCACCAATTACCACGAACTTCAATATTGGCTGCATCAATCGTATAGCGCGGTTTTAAAATAGAAAAATCTTTTCTTATTGTTAAGACTTCTTGACCATTCACCTCTACAAAAAACTTCGGTAAAAAACTGAACGTTTTTTTCGTAATAAGAGCTACTTCTTCTCCACTTGCATTCCGGATTGAAAACGTTTTAGGAATTTTCATAAAACTGCCTTCCACGTAATAAACATCTTTTTCCGTATGATCTTTGATTGTAAATTTTTCACCCATACCTAAATAGCTTCTGCTTGATAAAAAGTCGTTTCATTATCCATCCCCCCAAATAGACCATTCGCTATTGCCACCATCAAGAACATGGTCCAAACGCTGTCTTCGGCTCATTTCCTACTCATTGTAAGTTCAAAAACAAAGAGAAACATACTTTTATTTTACAACATTTCCATATTTCACAGAATCATCTTTAATCATATAAAATCTTTATTATAAAATAGAAGCAGTTTGATTTCCACCAGCACTGTAGCCAATGATTCCCGGCTAAAAAGGTTCACAAACATACAAAATGCCACCTTCGTTCTTGGTTAGGAGGTAACTGTGAAAAAATTAATTATTTGTTTTTTTATACCATTATTATTCATTTCTTGTGATAATGAGGAAACAGGAAGAAAACGGTCTGATTTTGTTTTATTTGAGGGGTATGTAGCGCTAAAGAAAGAGTATAACGGTAAAAGGCTATTGGTTATTCAAGATATGACAAAAGAAGATATACGCCGTATGTCCGAGGACGAAATATTGACATATGCAGCTAATCACGATAGTTTTTTATTTTATGTTCATGAGAAAGATTATCAGAAGATAAATGTTGGTCAAAAAATTAGAGTTTGGTATGCCCCGCCTGTACAAGAATCGAAAATTTTGCAGGTTGGGGCAGAAAAGATTCAGGTGATAGACAAGTGAACTATTGTAAAGGAATCAAGGGATGATAGCCGCTTGTTGCAACGGAGGGAGAGCCATTTTGAAAAAGAAATGGAGGGCTGTACTTTTATCATTCATACTTATACTTCTATGCTTTGCGGTTTTGGGCATAGTTTGCTAAAGGATCATTACGAACATCCCATGCTCTACCTTATCAGCGGGGCTGTCCACTTTTTGGCCAGCCCCTTAAACAGCAAATCAATATACAATTTGTAAAAAATCCTCCAATGATATATTGCCAAAATAATGTTTAACATCTATCCCATTGAGCGCTTTTTCAATTTCAGCTTTTTCATATTTTATTCCTGTTAATCGTTCTTCAATCTCTTTGACATCCCCAACACCAAAGAAGTCTCCATAAATTTTGCAGTTTTCAATCATGCCTTTATTCACTTCAAGACGAACATCAATGGAGCCAATCGGGAATCTTTGTGAATGCTGCAAATTAAATTTCGGCGATTTCCCATAGTTCCAATCCCAATTTTTGTATCTTCTCTCCGAAAGGCGATGAATTTCTTCCCAATCTTTTTCTGTCAACTGATATTCGGGAATGGGCTCTTTCCCCTCAAAAATATATTGCAGCAATAATGTTTTAAACTCATCCATCGTTATTTTTTGATCAAGAAATTCAGAAATGTTGGCCACACGGCTTCGAATGGATTTAATTCCTTTCGATTCGATTTTCTCTTTTTTCACTTTGAGTGCAGATACCACATGGTCAATCTCTGAATGAAGCATTAATGTTCCGTGGCTAAACATTCGTCCTCTCGTCGCAAATTGCGCATTTCCGGAAATTTTCCTTCCATCTACGACAATATCGTTACGGCCACTGAGTTCAGCATTGACCCCAAGCTTTTTTAAAGCGCGGATCACCGGTTCCGTAAATTTTCTGAAGTTATGAAAACTTTCTCCATCATCTTTGGTAATAAAACTAAAGTTCAAATTTCCGAAATCATGATAAACCGCTCCGCCACCTGAAAGTCTTCTAACCACTTTAATGTTATTTTTCTCCACATACTCCGTATTAATTTCTTCAATCGTATTTTGATTTTTGCCAATAATGATCGACGGCTCGTTTATGTAGAATAATAAATACGTTTCATTACTATCTAAATGTTTTAAAGCGTATTCTTCAATAGCCAAGTTAACGGTTGGATCTGTGATTCCTTTATTATCTATAAATAACATGGGACATCCTCCCTCTAGAAATATGGTGATATCAAGGTTCCCTAGCTTTTCAGGGGACAAAAAATTTCTTCGACAACACTCCCCTCCTCTGCTCCGTTTAGAGGTGGAAGGCTTGTCGGCGGATGATGTGAAACATGGGGCAGAATAGGCCCTGCTCACACGATGGTGATCCTTATGCTAAAGGGATATGACGGGCTTACGGGGATGGCCATTCTTGGACAAACCCCGGTTTCTGGCCATATCGTACAACACGATACCACTACTTGATCGTCTATTATATATTTTAAGTAAATAAATAGAAATCATTGAGAACGTTCCACCTAAGATAATAATAATGGATAAAGCAAGATAAATAAAACGTATATTGATCATATCTCCCAAATATCCAACTAATAAATAGGAAGTAAAACTTATATACGAAATCGCCATTGATATGGTGCTTTTTACTCTACCTTTTCGACAAGTGACAGGCACCCGTTCCACTCCCCTACTGTTGTTCTAACAGTTGCTTCACACCATCATTTACATCCTCCAATTGAACCTGTAACTCTTTTAACTCTCTCTGGTTTTCTGTTAATTGCTCGTTTTGAAAATATAACATGATGACCGTAATTACGTTTATAAGCAAAATTAAAATGAACATAATCATGTATTTCTTCGCTCCCTTCACCTTCTCTTCCCCTCTCACGTATTTGATTCAAGGACAGTGCCGATGCCTAAAAACTATTGATTTTAATAATCAAAAAATCCACATATTTTACATCTTATAATATATAAAATTTGGATTTATATAAAATTTTGGATTAATCACCTCGAATTTCGCTTGATATTTTTGGGGAGGCGTGTATGAAGAAAATAGATGGTACTAAAAAACGAATGTTCCTGTATGGTAAGCAGGTCCAAACCATTGGAGGAAAATTTGCATGTGTTCTCCGTTCATCAAAGAACTCATCGATTGACCAGATTTTTCGATTCAAAATGAGCGAAACGAAAGAGAACGCTGGATGTTTGAACTTTCTCTTCCCGAACCATGTTTTTTATGTCTGATCTGCTTGCAACGCACGACAAGAATGGCTCGAAAAAAGAAGCAATGGATGCATGGCGATGCCCAAAGAATCGGGATTTTTTGAGAAGAAATCATTTCGTGTATTTTGTTGCCTTATTCGAATGGGAGAACGGAAGGGATGAATAACAAAATCAAGTGGCTCAAACGTCAGGGGTATGGATACAGAAATATCTAACGATTGGCATTGTGTATTCGGTTAGAAACGTCTACCGCAATTCAAAGGTAGACGCAAGCACATCTTTTGGTGATGAACCACATTTAACTCAAATAGTATATTTATTCCTAAAAATTCTTAAAAAAATGACAGCCTTTCCATTCCAATACATAGCCCATTTTTAGGCCATATTGGATTATGTTTATGCACCCAAAACAAAAAAGCCCTATAAAAGCTGAGCTTTATAAGACCATAGAGGATCCATCACTGTTACGCCCCTTTTTCTGATGGATTTTACTTCGTAGTGACTGACTTCCATATGGAGGATAAAATCCGGTTTGGACTGATTTCTGCTTGCTTGATGTGCGGCAATATGGGCATCGCTTTTCTCCCACATTTTCCAATGCTCCTCTGACTCCTAGGCAACCAGCATCACCTCGCCGCCTTTTTTCACTAATATTTTCAAATCTACCAATCCTTCTTGCTGTTCAATCATTCCCGGCTGGCTGAATTGGTTCACAACCCGTTCTGTATATCCTTCTGCCACTGTGATTCTTCTTATTTGAATAAACATCTTTTTACTCACTCCTTTTATTCCTTTATTGCATGAGCAGAAATCGCACAGTCGCAGACGTTCACGATTCCGCCGTTGTCTCATCCTTCCGAGGGCCTTTGCTGTCTCCAACAGCTATAATGGGTTGATGAGGGATTTTTTCAATTCGTTCGTTCACCTCTTTCAAAAAGTGATCCGAAAACCAACAACAGGCGTTGGCCCTCCGAAGGGGGCGAACGCCTGTTTGTTCATCTTACAACGCTTCTTTAATCATCTTTTTATAATAAAGAACGGACAGGATGCCGAAAATCGAGTATAACGCCGTATAGACGAGCATGACGGTCAGCATCGGCATCCAAAGCTCGGTGCCAAAAAAGAACCAGCCGGAGCGGACGGCAAAATAGCTGTGGGACAATCCCAAGATTAAAGGAATGCCAAAGTTGAATAACTGCTTTCCTTGAATGCCCGAAAGCAAATCGCCTTGCGTAAAACCAAGCTTTCTTAAAATCGTATAATTCGGTTGCTCGTCTTGACCTTCATCCATTTGTTTAAAATAAAGAATGCAGCCTGATGTGATCAAAAAGGTTAATCCTAAAAAGGCGACAATAAACATGATCAGCCCAAATTGATACTTCTGGTTGCTGATGATGGCGAGCCGGGAATCGGCTGGAGCATGGAAATTCATCGTTTGAAACATGTCGTCCGCTTTTTCTACTTTTTCTTCATCGGAAATATGAATTCCGATATAAACCGTGGACTCCTTTTGGATTTTCGGATCGATGTCCTTTTTTAGCCGTTCGAAAATCGTTTTATCTACAATGACCGTCGGAAAGCCGTATGTGAAACGATAAGAAATATAATAGGTTTTTTCCAGTCCCAAATAACGCAGCTTGATCCCTTCGTGCTTTCCTTTTAACTGGATCTGCCCCGATTTTTTAAACGGCATAAATTGAGCGAGATAATCTTGATAACCGGTAAACAACGTTTGATCCGGCGGCAAATCGATCGTTTCCACATCGCTGTCGCGAATGACCGGCATCGGCATGGCTGCTAGATCCACATTTAAGATGCTCGAATCCACATTCTCGAGAATGGAGGTGAGATCCGCCTTCACCTGAATCACGTCGATCACTTTTTCTTTATACGGAATGCCTTTCTCCTTGAGAGCCTCCGTGAAGCGTTTGGCATCTTCTTGATTCATAAAAGAAAAATCGGCAGCCACGGTATTTCGCGCCGTCTGTCCTGCTGAATAGTAGGAAATATAACTTAAGGACAGCAGCCCAATGGCAAGGGCGGACACCGTTGTAATAATCGTCAGCAGCAAAGCATTGGATTTCATGCGGAACATTAAAGACGAAAGCGACAATACTTCGCCAATATTTAAGTATCCTCCTTTTCTTTTGCGAAGGAGATAAAAAAGAAAGCTGACCGTTCCCTTGAAAAAGAAGTAGGTGCCGATAATGACAGATCCTAATATAAAGGCCATCGCTAGGAAAAGCTCATTGATCGTGGCAAAATCGCCGTCAAATAATTTGGATGACACATAATAGCCTGTCAGTATCAATACGAGACCAAAAATTCCGATGAGCATTTCCAAAACCGATACTTTTTTTACTTCTGTCGTGGACGTTACGCGAAATAAAGACAAAATGGTCTGCTTTTGGATAAACCAGCGGTTCATCAGCATAATGAACAGATAAATCACACTAAACACAACCAGCGTTTGTACCAACGCTTTTTCGGAAAAAGACAAAGTGGCGATGGCTTCGATATTCGTCACTTTAAACAAAATCATCAGCAAAAGCTTGGAGCTGGCAAATCCAATAAAAATGCCAATGATGAGAGAACTGTAATAAAGGATAAAGTTTTCAGCCGTCAACATGCGGGAAATTTTTCCCTTCGTCATGCCGATTAACTGAAATAAACCGATTTCTTTGCTCCGCCGCTTGATGAAAATGGCATTAGCATAGAAGAGAAAAACACCGACAATGGCAATAAGCAGCACGGAAGCGGCCCGAATGGCAGCGGCTCCTTTTACCGTTCCTTTCATCTCATTCAAGGCCGGATCATATTGCAATGTCACAAAAGAGAAATAAAGCGCAACGGCAAAAATTAAAGCAAACACGTACAAATAGTAATTTTTCACGTTTTTTCTCAAGCTGCGAAAGATGAGTTGATTAATGCTCATGCTGCACCCCGCCTAACACGCCTTGGGTTTTCATAATGTCGTGAAAGAAGGCTTGCCGCGTTTCATTTCCTTTGTTTAATTGTGTATACACCTGGCCGTCTTTGATAAAAATGACCCTGCTTGAGAAACTGGCGGCGACCGGATCATGAGTGACCATCACAATCGTGGCTTTTCGCTTCCGATTTAAATGCTGCAGCTTATTTAACAAATCGGATGCCGATTTGGAATCGAGAGCGCCTGTCGGTTCATCGGCAAAAATAATGCTCGGTTCATGAATAAAGGCCCGCGCCGCTGAAGTGCGCTGCTTTTGCCCGCCGGAAATTTCGTTTGGATATTTATCTTTGATCTCATAAATGCCCAGCTCTGTCGCCAGTTCAGCAAATTTTTGCTCCGCCTCTTTTTTGGGCGTTTTCGTAATCGATAGAGGCAGTAGAACATTTTCCTTTACGGTCAAGGTATCCAGCAAGTTGTATTCCTGAAAAATGAATCCTAAATGGTTTTTGCGGAATTCCGCCAGCTGTTTTTCCTTCATGCCGACAATATCTTTGCCTTCAATTTTAATCATTCCTTGACTGACCCGATCAATGGAAGAAAGAACATTGAGCAGCGTTGTTTTTCCGGAGCCCGAAGGTCCCATAATGCTGAGAAATTCCCCTTTTTCTACACGAATATCGAGTCCTTTTAACACTTCTTGTTTATTAAATTTATTTCCATAGCTTTTGTAAATGTTGGATGCTTCTAAAATGATCATGTTGCTTCCCTCCTCGTTTTCTATGTTAATCCACCTGGTTGTTTTTTTCCTTCGATTGGCCGAACAAATCGAAAAAGCATGTGACAATTTTGTCACATGCCTGTGATGCGGACAAATTCATTTTTTTCCGGGAACGTGATCGTGAAAGTCGTCCCCTCATGGAGCTGCGATTGGACGTCGATATCGATGAGCAATGGTTCGGCGGCTTTTTTCGCCAAATATAACCCCATGCCCGTGGCCGCTTGATCTTGATGCGCCGTCGTCGATGTGAAGCCTTTATCGAAAATGCGCGGCAAATCTTTCGGATCAATGCCGCGGCCAAAATCCCGAATTTCTAATTGGACATGGCCCTTCTGCATCGAGCTTTTGATGACGATATCGGATGATTCGCTGTATTTCACGGCGTTGGTTAAGATTTGCCGAATGATAAAAGAAAGCCATTTCGCATCGCTCAGAACGGAAGAAACCTCCAGCTCGATGTCAAAGCCGATTCCTTTTTGCATACACCATGATTGCAGCGCTTTAATCTCTTTAAAAATAAGCGGTTCCAGCTCGACATGTTCGATGTATAAATCGTTTTCCATAAAAGGAATCCGCTTCTGATGGAGCTGCTGGTCAAGCAGCATATGAATGCGCAGCCACTCGTATGACAGCTGCGATTTGATTTTCTCCTCCTCTACCCGTTCAATGATTAAATGCATCGCCGTCAGCGGGGTTTTTACTTCATGGATCCATGATAGCAGCTCATCCTTCTCCTCTTCTAAGGAGACCCGATTCTCCCAAGCGGCCTGCTTCAGCAAGTTCGTTTGGTTGACGAGCGTGGATTCCACCATTTTTTCAAAAGGGCTTTCGGCATGGAGAACGTTTGAGAGGTCAAGATCGCTTTCCCATTCTTCTAAGCTTTTATAAAACTTGGTTTCTTTTTTATAGCGGACGATCACAAAAAGGATCAACATGATCGTCAATAAAAAGACTATATAAAAGGCAGACTGCAATGAGATCGCGGCATCAAGATAAGAGACAAAAAGGATAAATAGCTGCATAAATAAAAAGAAAAAGATCCAGCTTTTTCTTTCCATGATATATTTTTTAATCATCGATAGCGGCCTCTTCCTTTGCCATATAGCCCTGTCCGACTTTCGTTTCAATCAAGCGGCCCAAGCCAAGTTCATCCAGCTTTTTCCGCAAACGGTTGACATTCACCGTTAATGTATTGTCGCTGACAAAACGCTCGTCTTCCCATAGCTGCTTAATCAATTCGGTCCGGGTGACAATTTTGTTTTTCTTATGAAGCAAATGTTTAAGGATCAATATTTCATTTTTAGTTAATTCCATCGTGCCTTGATCGTTGGTAACGGTATTCTTTTCATAGTCGATCGTCGCGCCGCACCACGTTTTCAACTTCATTTGATCGGTGCTATAATTATATACTCTGCGAAGGATCGCTTGTATTTTCGCAATCAGCACATCAAAATGAAACGGCTTTTGGATAAAATCATCCGCCCCAAGCCGCATCGACATCACCATATCGGTCGGATGGTCCCGTGACGATAAAAACAAAATCGGAACATTCGAATGGGAACGGATCATGCGGCACCAGTGAAACCCATCAAATTTGGGCAGCTGAATATCAATGATGACTAAATCCGGTTTAAAAGCGGAACATTCCTCCATCACTTTTCCAAAATCGCGAATGCCCCGCACCTCGTATGTCCATTGCGTCAACCGTTCTTTTATTTCTTGAAAGAGGGTGAGATCGTCTTCAATAAGCAAAATTTTAAACATGTTTTCACCACGCTTTTCCGCCGATCTTCGACATTCCAGCACCATGTTTCCTATTCATTGGATGATCTGCCGGATTCATCACATTTGTTCTTATTATACCTGATTTTTCAATGGACATGAAATGGGTTTCGTATGGGGTGAGCGATTGCTAAAGCCGATCATCAAATCACTCTTATTGAAAGAAGGAGGGGAAACTGATGACAGGATCAAATCAAGGTTCTGTGAGAACTCTTCACATAAAGTGCCGAATGAACCCCCCTTATCATACAGAGGAATTTTTTCGATAGAAGCCAGCCTTTTTATCGTTTTTTAGTCGACTGACAAGCTTGTTTATATCGATACCACGAGAAGATAGAACGGATAGCCGCTACAAAAGCAGAAGCCGCTTTTGAATAAGCCCTATGCTCCATCTTCTCGTTGGATCTAGATCATTCACAAATGGATTGGCCTCCGAAATCAATGCCCCCTCTTCACCCCGTTTAGAGGTAGGAGACTTCTCAGTGGATTGCTAAAAAGATTTTCTTGATTTAGGCTGGTCGAGTGGGCTACAACCACTTTCCCTTCCTGTTAACAAGAATCATTCCTAACACAATTAAAAGCATGCCACTTATACTCAACATGGTTAAACTATTTTTGAATACAAAAAAATCAAATATCACTGTTATAGGTGGCACACAGTAAAATAAGCTTGTTACATTTGTGAGATTTCCCTTTTTTATCATCTGATAAAGCAACAGGGTTGCCCCGACAGAAATAACGAACACCATCCAAAATAGAGAGAATACAAACATAGGGGTCCAATTAATTTTTTGATCAAAAAAGTACAATAAAATGGATAAAAAAATGGTTCCAGATGTATATTGGATAGCCATATTGGATATTTGATTAGCTTGTATAGATTTTTGTAATATGGTTCCACCTGTAATACAAATAAGTGAAAGAAATGAACTAACCAAGCCTATCTTGGAAAATCTGTTAATCGCTGTATGATCGATTACTACAAGAACAAGACCCATTATTCCAATAAAAAGCCCAAGCCATTGAGTGATATTACTTTTTTCTTTTGAAATAAATGTAGTAAGAATAGGTTGTGCACCAAGTATTATGGTGAGAAGCCCAGGAGAAACCTTGTAATCCAAAGCTAAAAAGTAAAATGTTTGATAACCTGCTTGCATGCATAACCCAGTAAACATCATATATAGCCACTCTGTTGAAGTTGTTGGTAAAGGAGTTCGTAATATAAACATTGTTATCCAAAAAAGAAGTGATGAGATGAATAATCGGAAAAAAAGGAAAATAAATGGATCGGCATCATGTAAACCAAATTCTACAAAAATTGCCCCACTACTCCACATAAAAACAAATAACCAAGGGATAGCATTCTTCCCTAACGAACTTGTACCCTTTGTAGATTTTTTCATTCGTGCATTCACTAAAATTTTGAATGATTCATTCATTTTTCATCCCTCTTATTTTTTAAATAAAGAGCTTTGGAAATAAATCCAAAGCTCTTTACTTTTTCAGACTAATTGTTCAGATTCTGAGAAGTTAAATGAAAATCTTTCACCAAGTTTACGTTCTTCAACTAAAAATCTTCGCAAATTGATAGCCTTATTATAAACAGAAGAATCACCAGATTTTTCTGTTATTTCTACTAACCAGTCATAGCAGTCTGAAACGGATATATTCTTATAGAAGTGAATTTTTGAAAGAAGAAAAACAATATCCCTAAAGTTGTATTTAGAAAATCACTTTAGATAAAGACGTTACAAGCGATTCCTTAAAATCACTGGATACCTCTTCTCTCTTAATAATTGTTGGATCAAGATTTGGATTGTATACACTATCATTTATAAAGACATCCTTAGGGCTAAAGGGGCCGGGAAAAGCATAATCTAAACATAGGAAAATTCTGATCTTATTGGAAAAATTAATAGCAGCATGGACAATCGCGGCATCTAAAAACCAAACTTCTCCTTTTTTCATTTGAAATACATTTTCTTCATCTGAGTGAAAAGCATACTCATTATCTTCTAATGGTATAAAAACTCTAAAATATTGATCTTTTGATCTCTCTAATTCTACAAAGTCTTTATGCGGAATAACCATACCATCAATTAGATTTCTCGTTCTAACCATTTTCAGATTATTGAATGTGAAATTTTCTCTAATTAATTCGTCAATATATGTTAGAGCCTTACCATATCGTGTTTGTTGAATTGGGTAATCATAGTCTTTATACATTGGTATTTAATTCATCACTAGTCCAACTCCACAAGGTGCAATTTTGCCAAAATCCTGTACCAAATTCGTCATACTCTTCAGCAATCTTAGGAAATTCATTGTGAATTTCTAAATCTCTTTTTAATTTTTCATCATCAATATTAATCTTGCCTAAAATATAAGAAGCCATAGTACTTCCTCCTTCAAATAAAAGATATACTATTTTTAAAAGAACAAATTTCCAATACAATTTTATAAATTTTTCATGAATTAGTAAATTTAGTGATTTAAAATATAATTATCGAATTTTTCAATAAGAGGTGTGAGGGTTTATGGAAATTAGACATCTGAATACCTTTAAAGCCATTATCCAAACAGGGAATTTTTCCAAAGCCGCAGAGCTTCTTAATTATTCCCAATCAACTGTAACTTTTCATATAAAAGCAATAGAAGATGAACTAGGGGCCCCCATTTTTGATAGGATAGGCAAAAAGGTGTTATTAACGGAAGCAGGTAAAAAGCTATTGCCCTATGCCATTCAGATACTAAATGCTTTCGGAAATTTAAAAGAAGCTGTAGGAGAGCAGGGGGAAATAAGAGGTCAATTAAGGATTACAGCACCTGAAGCTCTTTTAATCTATAGATTACCTCCGCTTTTAAAAGAGCTGAAAGAGGACTTTCCAGGCATTGAAATTCAATTGCAACATTTGGACCCAATCAATTGGCGAACAGATTTAAGTACAGGGAATGTTGATCTAGCGTTAGTAATCGAGAAGGATAAAAATGAAGACAATCACATTATTTTGGAAAAGTTATGTGACGAGACGATGGCACTTATTTCAGCCAAACCCATTAAACTGAATGAATTACATTCATTGAAAGGACAAGTGTTTTTATTAACCGAGAAAGAATGCAGTTATCGCGCAATCTTTGAAAGGATCATTATGGAAAATATTCCAGATACATCACCAGAATATTGGAAGCAATCTAGCATTGAATTTTGGAGCATAGATGCTACTAAGCAGTGTATAATGTGTGGCTTCGGTATAGGATTATTACCGTATAGCACAGTCAGTCAAGAAATAAGTAAGGGATTCATGCATGCTCAACCTTTGCCATCCAGTGAAAATTTATCTGTTTATTTGTCTTATCATAAAGATAAGTGGCTCTCGCCTTCGATGCGAACATTTCTAACCCTTTTGAGGAAGCATGCTAGCAAATGGAATCTCGAGATGACTTAGTTCATCACCGTCTATCTTAATAGCCACTAGAATATTGAAATTATCGTTCATCCAAAAATAGATTCCTATTTTTTCTACAGTCGAAGGCAAGGAGACTGACTTGCCTTCGTTACACAACGACCAACAGGATACATCCGGATCAATGAACTTGTCGGGATGTAGTGTTGTTTGGTCATCCAACCGCCAAAAGACGAAAGAAGCCTTATAGAGAAAAGCGCTCTACAAGGCTTCCTTGGATGCCGGCTCGACATCCTTTCAGAGATGGCAAGTATCATATTTGAACAGGTGTGACGGCATCATGCAAATATGTTTCTAATTCTTTTTGATACTGGTGTTGCTCCGCTTCACTCCATTCCAAGGTTTTCGCCATATAGTGAATCACCGATTCCTTCCATTGACGAACGAAATGAATATTGAAAAATAATGCTCCCGTTCTTCGAATAAAGAAGTCTTCCGGTTTGACAACCATCTCTTCCTCCAGGCCATATTGAAGGGAAGCCAACACATCGACCGGCAATTGAAGCTCGGCCGCTTCTTTCTTTAATTGAACGGCTAATTCAAACACCCGGTCTACATTTGTGCCATATAAGCGAGCCAATCGTTCGGCCTGTTTTCTCGAAAGTCCCGCCTTTTCTCCCTGTTCGGCTTTTTTGGCCACAAACGCTTCCATATGGGCGGAGCCTCCGAAATCGCCCCCGGAAATGGGCAGCTTTTTCGTTTGGCAAGGGGAAAAGCTGGCGTTTCCTTCTTCTTTTAGCAATTGAGCGACCCGATCCACAATCGTTTCCGCCATTTTGCGGTATCCCGTTAATTTTCCGCCGGCGATCGTGATCACACCTGAATCTGCTGTCCAAATCTCATCTTTTCGGGAGATTTCCGACGGGCTTTTCCCTACCTCATGAATCAACGGTCTGAGTCCAGCCCAGCTGGATTCAACATCTTCCGCGGTAATGCCGACCGTTGGAAACATATCATGAATCGCCCGAAGGAGATAATCACGATCCTCCACGGTCATTTTCGGATGGGCCAGATCCCCCTCATAAAACGTATCCGTTGTGCCAACATATGTTTTTCCATCACGCGGAATGGCAAACACCATTCTGCCGTCAGATGTATCAAAATAGATCGCTTGTTTTAATGGAAAACGGCTTTTGTCAAACACTAAGTGAATGCCTTTTGACAAAATCAGATGCTTTCCTTTCAAGCTGTGATCTTTTTCCCGCAAAGTATCGACCCAAGGGCCAGTGGCGTTGATGATTTTCTTCGCGAAAACCTGATAGGACTTTCCGGTGATTTGATCCACTACGCTTACCCCTACAGCTCTCCCCTTCTCATAAATAAACGCATTGACCTTGGCATAATTGAGCGCTTTGGCGCCGCATTCGACTGCCTTTTTCATCACTTCAATCGTCAAGCGTGCGTCGTCTGTTCGATACTCGACATAATATCCCCCGCCTAATAATCCTTCTCGCTTTAAGAGCGGTTCCTTCTCCATCGTTTGCGACGCCGTCAACATCGTTCTTCGTTCGCTTTTTTTCACATCCGCCAGATAATCGTATATTCTTAGTCCAATCGAGGTGCTCCATTTACCAAAGGTTCCTCCTTTATAAATCGGCAGCAGCATCCATTCAGGCGAAGTCACATGCGGCCCGTTTTCATAAACAATCGCGCGTTCTTTCCCCACTTCAGCGACGAGCTTCACTTCCAGCTGCTTTAAATAACGGAGCCCTCCATGCACCAGCTTCGTGGAACGACTGGAGGTTCCAGCGGCAAAATCCTGCATCTCAAATAAAACGGCACTCATTCCTCTTGCCGTTGCATCGAGCGCAATCCCCGCGCCGGTAATGCCGCCGCCAATAATGATGACATCAAATGTTTTGCCTGCGACCTCTCTTAAAATTTCTTGTCTTTGCTGTGCAAATACAGGTTTCTTCATGAATGATTCCTCCTATGATCCGTCAAAAGTTGAAAAAAAGAGACCACATACACACTACGCTCCTTTTACAGACGCAATGTTATGTGGTCTCTCCTTGTCTCCAACCGAATATTAACTTTGTATGTATTGTATCATATTTTTCGATTTCTGAAAAATTTTTTGCATGTAAATACGATGAATTTTTTCCATCTATATCCGCGACCCAGCGCATAGATTCCTCTCCCTTCACGTTTCGATGCCAGGCATCCCCCTTTGTCGTATAATGGAGATAAGAAGGATTTCTCCAATCTTTCTCTCTTTTCCCAACAATTAACATAATAAAAACATGGGAAAATGCGGGATCTAGGATGAGGGTTTTAAAAAACCGCTCTGTTAAAATATCCATAAGGAGGAAATAAAATGTTTCTAAAACTCACCGTCCATAAAAAGAACGGCCTTCACATCCGAATGGCGGCCGCGTTCATTTCGCTGCTTCAAAACTTGCTTCCGAATCAAGAAACACTGAAAAAGACGTACGTTCTTTATCGCGATCAAAAAGTGCAGGTGAACAATCTGCTATCATTAGTGTCCTTAAAGATCGGCCAAGGAGAGGAATTTATCCTGCACGTTGCCGAAAAACTTGACGATTCGGCCGTCCAGCAAATTCAAAGCTTTTTCGCGCCAACGGATCTTGAAGACTCGCAGCAATCGGAAACCGATCGTCTTCTCATGGAAAATTCCCTTACCCTTCATGAAGCCATCTCAGCTTTACCGAATGGAATCATCGTGGTCAATAGCGACAATATCATTACTTACGTCAACGCGCGGGCAGCCCAGCTTTTGCAAACCAATCCTCATGAGCTGATCAATCAGCGCGCGGACGAAGTCATCCCCCATTCCCGACTGCATGAAGTGCTAAAGACGGGAAAAACGGAATTATCGAGAAAACAAACGATCCATCATCATACGCTGCTGACCACCCGTTCCCCGATTATGTTTAATGGAAAAGTGATTGGAGCCGTCGCGATTTTTCAAGATATATCAACCATCGAGAAAATCAGCAAAGAATTAAATGAAGTAAAAGAGCTGCAGCAACGGTTGCATCTCGTTCTAAAATCGGTCTCGGATTTGATCGGATTAACAGATGAAAATGGGACGTTGATCTACACGAATGAGGAAATGAACGCTTTGCTAAAAAAGATCAAGGGCGGGCCCCACATTCAATCGATCATCGGCCCGCATGAATGGAACCATGTGAAAAAAGCCGAAAAGCAGCTAGTAAAGCTCATCCAAGTAAACCAACAATCTAGTTATATCACGAAAATCAATCCGATGTTTGTGGACGGCGCATTTCGCGGAGCAGTCGCCACGCTGACTCCTTTCGATGATATTCGAACACTTCTTGACAAAATTGATCTCATGGAGCAAAAAACGAAATACCTAGAGTCAGAGCTGGCGAAACACCAAGGGGTTCATGAAGCCTTTCACCAAATCATCGGAAATAGCGAGATCCTTAAAGAATCGTTAACGATTGCGGCAAAGGCGGCAAAAACCGATTCAACGGTCATCATCACAGGCGAAAGCGGCACAGGAAAAGAACTCGTTGCGAAAGCGATCCATGAGGCCAGCTCTAGAAAGAACCATCTATTAGTTCGCGTAAATTGCGCGGCCATCCCTCCTCATTTAATGGAAAGCGAGCTGTTCGGCTATGAAAAAGGAGCCTTTACCGGGGCGTATAAAACACACCGCGGCAAATTTGAACTCGCTCATAAAGGGACGATTTTTTTAGATGAAATTGGTGATTTAAGCTTGGAGTTGCAAGCTAAAATTTTACGTGTGCTGCAGGAAAAGGAAGTGGAACGAATCGGGGGATATGCGCCGATTCCATTGGATGTTCGCGTGATTGCCGCGACCAACCGCGATCTTAAAAAAATGGTGGACGAGGGGCGGTTTCGCGAGGATCTTTATTATCGGCTCCATGTCGTGCCGATTCATCTCCCCCCTTTAAGGGCAAGAAAAGAAGATATTCCCCTCTTAGTGGAAGCGTTTCGTCAGCAACTGAATGAGCGTTTGGGAAAAAATATCAAGGGCTATGAAAAAGGATTCATGGAAGCTCTGCTTAGCTACCACTGGCCAGGGAATATTCGAGAATTGCAAAATGTGATTGAACGGCTCTTTAATCTCGTAGATGACGATATTTTACGCTGCAAGGATTTGCCTTACTACATCTCCCACCCTTCATGCCATGAACAGCAAAACACGCCTGAGAAACAAGCAATCGATTGGGGCAACGAAGTGCGGCCCTTCAAAGAATATGAAAAACAAATTTTTGCTTTTGCTTGCCAGTATTATCCGAGCTATAACCAGCTGGCCCAAGCGCTGGGAATCACTCATAAAACGGCCGCCAAAAAAATAAGAGAATACGGCTTGGAGCACTTGGTCGGGAAAAAGTATCAAACAAATTGATACTTTTTCCCAACGTATTCGTCATCCCATAATGAAAACGCTATAATAAAGCGCTTTCATTTTTGGCATGATTTTTGCAGTTATAAAATAAAGAAATTATTCAGAGGAGGTAAGTCTATGAAAAAATTAATCAATGACCCGAACCAAGTAGTCGATGACATGCTGGCAGGAATGGTGGAAGCCCATTCTGATAAACTAAAAAGATTGCCAGACACGAACGTCATGATTAGAAAAGACGCTCCGGTTTCCGGGAAGGTCGGCGTCATCAGCGGCGGCGGAAGCGGCCACGAGCCGGCGCACGCCGGATATGTCGGCAAAGGCATGCTTGATGGAGCCGTATGCGGTGAAGTGTTCACGTCCCCCACCCCCGATCAAATTTTGGCAGCGATCCAAGCGGTCGATAGCGGAAAAGGCGTGTTGCTCATTATCAAAAATTACACCGGGGATATGATGAATTTTGAAATGGCGGCGGAAATGGCGGAAGCAGAAGGAATCCAGGTCGCAAAAGTGGTGGTAAATGACGATGTGGCGGTAGAAGATAGTACATACACCACAGGCCGGCGGGGCATCGCCGGTACCGTGTTCGTCCACAAAATCGCCGGTGCTCTAGCGGAGCAAGGGGCCACGCTCGCAGAGGTGGAAGCGGTCGCGAAGAAAACAGTGGAAAATGTGCGATCCATGGGAATGGCCTTAACTCCTTGCACCGTTCCCGCAGCTGGAAAACCGGGATTTGAACTGGGTGAAAATGAGATCGAAATCGGCATGGGAATCCATGGGGAGCCCGGCATCGAAAAAACCTCCATCCAATCGGCGGATGAAATCGCCCAAATCCTTCTCAACAACATTCTCGAGGACTTGCCGTTGAAGGAACACGACAAGGTGGCGGTCATGATCAACGGCTTAGGCGCCACGCCATTAATGGAATTGTATATTATCCATAAAAAAGTTTCCGAGATTTTAAGAGAAAAGCGCATCCATATACATGAAACGTTCGTCGGCGAATTTATGACCTCGCTCGAAATGGCCGGCTGCTCTATTTCATTATTAAAATTAGACGACCAGCTCAGCGAACTGCTCGATGCGCAAGCGGACACCATTGCTTTCAAAAAATAACGGCTTTGCTTTTTGATCAGTCGCCGCTAAAAAAGGAGGGAGATCCAACATGTTATGGAATGTAGAACAAGCAAAAAAATGGATCAAACGGTTTAACGACAACATTCAAGAAAATAAAGCGTATTTAACGGAACTGGATCAAGCCATTGGCGATGGAGATCACGGTTTGAATATGGCGCGGGGACTCCAAGAAGCGGCCAACAAAATCGCAGACAGCCACTACGACGACCTCGGTTCGTTGTTTAAAGATGTCGGCATGACGCTCATTGCGAAGGTGGGCGGAGCTTCAGGCCCATTATATGGAACGGCTTTCATGAAAGCTTCTCTTGTTCTTAAAGACCGAAAAGAAGCGGATAGGAACGCTTTCGTTGCGGCGTTCTCAGCCGCCTTGGACGGGCTCAAAATGCGGGGAAAAGCACAAGTCGGAGACAAGACGATGATCGATGTGTGGGATCCGGTCATCGCGTGGATGAAAAGCCATGAAACGATTCGTGCAAACGAATTGGTGGATTTATCGAAAGAAAAAATGGAAGATACGAAAGAGCTGGAAGCAAAAAAAGGCCGGGCGGCTTATTTAGGAAAGCGGTCTGTCGGCCATCTTGATCCCGGAGCCGTTTCCTCCTATTTACTATTTGCTTCTTTAGCCGAATCATTCGAAAAAGGAGAGTCAGCCCCATGAAATATGTCAGCCTTGTCTTAATCTCGCACAGCTATGAAATTGTCAGCGGGTTAAAAAAACTGCTGAGCCAAGTTCATCCTGACGTACCGATCGCCATCGCCGGAGGAGCGGAAGGCGGAATCGGAACCAATGCACTCGACATCCAAACAGCGATTGAATCCGTCTATTCCGAAAAAGGTGTTGTGGTCTTATTTGATTTAGGGAGCGCGCTTATCAATGCGGAAATGGCCCTTGAAATGATGGAGCCGCACGAAAACATCAGGATAGCCGACGCCCCTCTCGTAGAAGGAGCCTATGCAGCGGTCGTGGAGGCCGGCTTAGGAAGCTCGTTGGCAGAAGTCGTCCGCGCGAGCGAAAGCGCAAAGGAACTTGTGAAAATTCACCGCTAGCCAAACATTTGAGGAGTGAACCCAATGATCGAAAGAGAAGTGACCGTCACTATTGAAAACGGGCTCCATGCTCGACCAGCGGCCCAGCTTGTCCAGCAAGCCAGCCAATATCAAAGCAAACTGGAGCTTGTGATCGGCCAACAAAAGATTAATGCAAAAAGCATCCTTCATCTGATGAGTGTGGCCATCTCCGAAGGGCAAACCATCAAAGTGATGGTCGACGGGGAGGATGAGCAAGAAGCATGGACGTTCATCGCTTCTTTTCTCCAACCAAGCAATGAATCTACTCTGCGATAACGAAGCGTTGGCATCACCCCAGCAACAAAATTTCATATCTGTGATGATGTGGCTCCATTTTATCCGTATGTCACAAAAATAATCTAATAATTCAAAAAAGGGAATTGACAACGCTTTCTTTTTATCGTAATCTGAAACTAAGTTAATAGTTGTGACGGAGAAATGGAGATCCACAGTCATTCCCTACAGGCAGTCTGCTTCATTGCAGGCGCGGGGGGAGTTGCTGTGGATCTTTTTTATGAGCCAAAACAGCTGTCTCCTCACAAAAGACAACCATACGAAAAGAAAAGGAGGAAATAGGAATGTCTGCGTTTTTTGGCGAACTTATTGGTACCATGATATTGATTATTTTTGGAGGTGGCGTAGTCGGCGGCGTGGTCCTCAAAAAATCAAAAGCCGAAAATTCCGGCTGGATTGTCATTACGATGGGATGGGGACTTGCCGTAGCCATGGCCGTATACGCTGTCGGCCAAGTTAGCGGCGCCCATCTGAATCCGGCAGTGACCATCGGATTAGCGGCGATCGGGGAGTTTCCTTGGAGCGATGTGCCCGCTTACCTTGCCGCTCAAATGATCGGGGCCTTTATCGGCGCCGTCGTCGTGTATTTGCATTACCTGCCTCACTGGAAAGCGACCGACGACCCGGGAGCCAAGCTAGCGGTATTCTCCACCGATCCAGCCATCAAAAATCCGGCGGCCAATCTTTTAAGCGAAGTCATCGGCACGTTTATTTTGCTGCTTGGCTTGCTGTCGCTTGGAGCGAATCGATTCGCAGACGGGATTAATCCGTTTATCGTGGGCTTTCTCATTGTGGCCATCGGGCTCTCCCTAGGCGGGACGACGGGATATGCCATCAATCCAGCCCGGGACTTAGGCCCGCGAATCGCCCATTTCCTTTTGCCGATTCCGAGCAAAGGAAGCTCCGGCTGGGGCTATGCGTGGATTCCTGTCGTCGGGCCGATCATTGGAGGCACTTATGGAGCGTTATTTTATCAATGGGCTTTTAAAGGAGATAGCACCCCTGCCTTTTGGATTTTCACCATGGTGGTTGCCGCTATCATAGCAGCAGCGCTAGTCGGCAATAAAGAACAAAAAAGCGTCAACCTCTATAAGAATACGAAAGTATCAAGCTAAAAAATGGTGATTAAATAAAAATGAGGTGAAGAAAATGGAAACTTATATTTTAGCTCTTGACCAAGGAACAACGAGCTCACGTGCCATCATCTTTAACAAACAAGGAGAAATCGTTCATCTGTCGCAAAAAGAATTTACACAATATTTTCCAAAACCAGGTTGGGTTGAGCATAATGCCAATGAAATTTGGGGCTCCATCTTATCAGTCATCGCCACTTCCTTGTCCGAATCTGGAATCAAGCCGGAGCAAATCGCCGGTATCGGCATTACGAATCAGCGCGAAACTACAGTGGTTTGGGACAAAAACACCGGGCAGCCGATCTATAACGCCATTGTTTGGCAATCACGGCAAACCGCAGACATTTGCGAGGAGTTAAAGGCGAAGGGGCTTGATGATACTTTTCGCCAAAAAACAGGATTGCTTATTGATGCCTACTTTTCCGGCACCAAAATCAAATGGATCTTGGATCATGTGGAAGGAGCCAGAGAAAAAGCGGAGCGAGGAGAACTGTTATTCGGAACGATTGATACGTGGCTCATTTGGAAGCTCTCGGGCGGAAAAGCGCACGTCACGGATTATTCCAACGCTTCTCGAACTTTGTTATTCAATATCCATGAACGGAAATGGGATGATGAACTGTTAGACTTATTAACCGTACCGAAGTCCATGCTTCCAGAAGTGCGGCCATCTTCTGACATTTATGCCCATACCGTGCCGTATCATTTCTTCGGACAAGAAATTCCGATTGCGGGAGCAGCCGGCGACCAGCAAGCCGCCCTATTCGGCCAAGCGTGCTATGAAGCAGGAATGGCGAAAAATACGTACGGAACAGGCTGCTTTATGCTGATGAACACCGGCGAAAAAGCAGTTGCGTCCCAGCACGGGCTACTGACCACAATCGCGTGGGGACTTAACGGCAAAGTGGAATATGCGCTGGAAGGAAGTATTTTTGTCGCGGGCTCTGCCATTCAATGGCTAAGAGACGGGTTGCGCATGTTCAAAAACGCGGCTGACAGCGAGCAATATGCCGAACGCGTCACCTCCACAGAAGGCGTGTATGTGGTACCAGCCTTTGTCGGGCTAGGAACCCCGTATTGGGACAGCGATGTGAGAGGAGCGATCTTTGGATTGACACGGGGAACGCAAAAAGAACATTTGGTTCGCGCTACGCTAGAATCCCTCGCCTATCAAACAAAAGATGTGCTCACGGCCATGGAAGCGGATTCAGGCATTTCCTTGAAAGCGTTGCGCGTGGATGGCGGCGCAGTAAAAAACAACTTTCTCATGCAATTCCAAAGCGATATGCTCGGCGTACCGGTGGAACGCCCGGTCGTCAACGAAACGACCGCGCTTGGAGCGGCCTATTTAGCTGGCTTGGCGATAGGATATTGGAAGGACCAAGACGAAATCGCGCAACAATGGAACATCGACCGGACATTCACCCCAACGATGGGCGAAGAAGCCCGAAGCGCATGCTATGCAGGATGGAAAAAAGCCGTCAAAGCGGCGATGGCCTTTAAATAAACAGACTGCGCCGCTCCCTTGATCGTTTCTGGGGAGCGGCGCTTATTCTGTATACGTTTCCATGGATTATGTTCCATTTTCGATGTTTGCTCCACAGCCGCTTAACCATCTGCCCTCTCCTCACTTCTATAAGGCTTTTTTTTGCCCTAAACCATCGCATCGACAAAGCCTTTTGTTACTTGAACATCAAAAGCGCAACAATTCCCAATGCCAAATCGCGAAAAAAGAAGCATAGCTTCTCGTTTTATTTTTTACGCTGTTCATCATGGCGATAAACGCAATAATGCCTCCTTTTTTTTCCACAAACCACCCGATTTGTTGGAAAGGCGGTGATTTCATGCACTGCTCCTTCGCAGGCGCGCCATCAGGCAGTGACAAAAAAAGTCAGGTTTGCTACACTAAAAGAAACATCTGCTGATGATTTTTATGCGAGGAGAGATAGGAACATGAACTCATCTGTCGTTTATCCGTCGCGCAGCCCTGTTGCTAAGCTAGCTGTTGCTTTTTTAGCCGCATTAGCCGTAGCGACAGGCGGGCTGTATGTGGGGCAATCCATTTCCACCGCTTGGTATTTGCCGCTTTACATTCTTGAAGTCATTTTGCTGCTTGTGATGATCTTTTCACGGCGCCAAAAAGTGGTGGGCTACCCGCTAATGTTTGCGTTTATGTTCGTTTCAGGCGCCACGTTGGCTCCCGTCATCGGTTACTACGTTTCCATTATTGGGGCGGCAGCCGTCTTTAAAGCGTTTGCTTTAGCGGTCATTTCCTTTTCTGGCGTTGCTCTTTACGCCGCGAAAACGAAAGAAGATTTTTCATTCCTCGGCGGCTTTCTCACGCTTGGGGCATTCGCATTGCTCGGCTTACTCATCGTCCAGTGGTTTATTCCGTTTTCAAGCGTCGGACAAATGGGCATTGCCGCTTTAGGCATTTTGATTTTTCTCGGCTTTACGATTTATGACATCAACCGGCTTGCCCGCCACGGGTTTAGCGAAGCAGACATCCCTATGATCGTCGTTAACATCTATCTCGACTTCATTAATTTGTTCATCTATATTTTACGTTTCTTCGCCAGCGACGAAGACTAAGTGCCTGTCACTATCCAAAGTTTTTCGAACCTAGAAACAGAGAGTCGAAGGACTCTCTTCTTTTTCATTTCCAAAGCAGGAGTGTTGTCCATCTTGTCGAAAGCATATATGACGGTTGATCATGACCGATTGTTTAAGGAATTGATCACGACTTTTTTTGAAGAGTTGATTCTTCTCTTTTTCCCGCACATGTATGAGTATATAGACTTCGAGCATGTATCGTTTTTGTCGGAGGAGCTGTTCACCGATGTGACGGCGGGGGAGAAATATCATGTCGATATACTGGCAGAGACGAAACGGAAAGGAGAAGATCGTCTCATCATCGTCCATATTGCAAATCAAAGCTACGTACAACCTTCTTTTCCAGAACGAATGTTTATTTATTTTAGCCGCTTGTTTGAAAAACATCGCAAGCCTATTGTCCCCATTGCGGTGTTGAGACTCCCTTCGTCATGAACCTTCAGACTTTACACTTCAATTTCCGTTTGGAAAAATCATGGACTTTCACTTTTTCACCGTTGAGTTAAGCAGAATGGGGTATGCTGAAAATGAACGAGTAAGAGCTAAAGAAGCAATTTTTACGTATGATGGTGCGTATGGAATGGGACGAAGCAAAGCAACGATTGTTAATCGGCTTTTTTGAGACATATGTCAACCTATCAGACGAAGAAGAACAGCAATTATGAAACGAGATGAATGAAATAGAAACAAAAGAAAAAAAACAAGTGTTGGAATTGATCATTTCGTACGAGAAAAAGACGCTAGAGAAAGGATGGAAAGAAGGCGTGGAGCGAAGATTACGCAAGGATGGCAACAAGAAAAACGCCACATCGCGAAAAAAATGCTTACCAAAGGATATGGACATCCAAGCGATTCATGAACTGACGGAGCTGTCTTTGGAGGAGATTGAGAAGTTGAGATAGATGCTCGTCACGTCCCGAAGTTTTTCGAAGATCGGGAGAAGAGAAATGAAAAGAGGATGCGGGAGCGAACGTCCTTATTTAAGGAAGCTTTTATCTCTGTCAAAAAAGAAATGATAAAACTCGTGCGCCCACATGAATTTTTCGTATATTCTCGCTGTGCGTTGTTAATATGGACACAATAATCACCGTTATAGTCATACACAAGCCCACCATAGTTAGCATTTTGAATCGGAAACTGCAATACATTTGCGTGCTCGTAAAGATCAGTTTTTATAAAATAAGCGGCTTTACATGAGCAAGAGGATCTCTGAGAGAGTAAATACGGTCCATTGCCTTTTTCATTTTCGACAAATGTGTTTTGTTAGGCTCTAAAATCATTTCAAGATTATCTTTTGTAATCAAGGACTCCCCCTTGGATTTTCCGAATTTGTGACTGATTTTAAAACATCGATCCGTTCAACAAATTCACTAAAAAGATGCATCCCCTTTTTTAATTCTTCGTCCACTGTACCGTAAAACGAAAGTGCCACATAATTCATAAATGAATCAGCTCGGCTACGGCCAAACGTTCTTTCTTTGAATTCCATATCTGCCTTGTAAAAAAAGAACGGATCCTTAATGCAGAATAGCTTATTGGTCTTTGCAACATACTCCTCCACATTTCCTTCGCCTTTTAAGAAATTATAATAAGCTTTCTTCTTAATACCCGTACGTTCCATCACCCATGAATGTTTAAAGGACAAAAATAGCCCTTTCTGAAAAAGAAAGGATGATGTCAAATCAGATATGTTTCTATTTTCGCTAGGCATTCATCAATGATTCTATCTATTTCTTCAATTTGTGCATCTTCTGGATTATATTTCTTTAAAATTGTTAGATTACGAGCTTTCCAATCCAATGATTTAATTTGATCCGTTAAAACTACCCCTGTTATTGGATAGCCATCGCCATCAAGGGATATTCCTTCTTTTGGTAAATCTACTTCGAAGGGATAACCCTTCTTTTGATTGGTCATCGGACAAACAACGATAAATCCTGTTGCTTGATTGAATTCTTTAGGCGATAAAACAATAGCATTCCTTCTCCCGGCCTGCTCATGACCAGCTTGTGGATGAAAGTTTAAAACAACGAAATCGCCTCTCTCTGGTACGTCTGCTGGCATTAAATCAATTCACTCCCTTCTACCCCAAAATCAACTTCCTCGTGCCGATTTTCAGGTGTAATCTGTGATAGCAGTTCTTCCAATGTGTATTTCTTCCGTGTTCTTTTTGGCTTTAATGTGATGATCCCTTCATTTCCAATCACGTTTAATTCCATTTCGGAACCTTGTTTGATCCCTATTTGATCAGCAACATCTTTTGGGATACGAATGCCCAAACTGTTTCCCCATTTTTGAGCAACAACTGTAGACATGTAGTCCCCTCCTTTACTTTGGTTGATTTTGCTTTCTAAATGTTCCTTTGCGTTCATTATATCACCCTCATCCCGAAATGTATATACATAGTATATACATTCTTCCGGAAAAGGATACCCCTGATTTTTCGACAAGCAAATATTCTTTCCGCAAAGGCGATCATTTGAATCGATGAATGAAAAATGCTTTTTTCAGACTCAAAAGCATATATCAACCAGTATCGTTACAAACATTGAACTGCGAAATGAGGCATAAAGCTTTGCCATAACAAAAAAGAAAGGATCTTCAAGGAGAATCTAAAGCATCTATATAAAAAATCATACAAACTCCTTTTTGTTCATGTGGGCAATGCGTATGACTCATCCTTTATCATAATTCAACAAGCTTACGAGCGGTTTTCCGATGAAATCCTGCGCCTCTATTCGGGCAGTGACAGACACCAACCCTTACTCCACTTTCTTTATCATGTTGAGAGACGCATCTTTCGCTTCATTCAGTTTGTCTTCATAACGTTGTAGCCAAGGAACGAGTTCATCCCGCAACCCTTCGATCGCGGGCATGCTTACGCCAGGAAGGTTCATCGCGAGAGAAGAAAGCTCCCACGACAAGGTCGTCCGCGCCCGCTCGCAAGCATCTTCAGCATCCGAAATATGCCGGGCGATCTCCTCTAACTCATCCAGCTTCAGCCGGATCATCGTCTGTACAGCTCCCCCGTTGGTTTGAACCATTCCTCTGATGTTTCGCTTCGTTCTCGATCGAAAGGTAGGACCATCTTCCGTTTTCCTGTATGCATGTTGACTCACTCCTCCATCTATCTTTTTTATAGATGGTAACATAAGTAAAATAAGGGTAAATGATAATTCTATAACGATTTTTATCATCAATCATTCATTATATATACCTAATTTTCACCTGACAAATAATCCAAAAGTCCTTAACTATTGGTGTTTGGAATGGATGGTGACTGGCTTGTTTCAAAAGAGCCAAACCACTTGGTGACATTACGCATCCTTTCCGTTGATTGTAGCTATCACACAAGATAACACGATTCACTTGATAGCAGAAAAATCAAGCTTCCCTTCGATTTATGGGCTTTTTGTGCGTATTTTGCATCCATTATGCGTTTTGCCACATGCTCTTGCTCCATTACTGAGTAAATATAATGTGCTTAAACTTGCTCTTTTTACTTGTAACTTTATACAGGCATTTCAAATATAAATATTTCGTGCTCAATTTTGGTTAATGGGAGGAATTTGAGTGCCTAGTACATTTGAGCAAATGAAAAATGACATAGAGAAAGGATGGGATATCGTTCTTTGGTCCAAGTCGTACGGTTGGGGTGAAGCAGCAAAATTAGCAGGATGTATATACCTAGGCTGCGCTACAGCTTATCTTGGTCAGCAATTGGAAGAACTTGCTGCTAAGGTAGGTCCAGATTTACTTAAACAAGCTTTAGCTAATAAGGGGAAAATATTTGGTGCTGGACAATTTGAGGTAGAAGCGGGGACTGCCTATTGGAGCACCTACTATAATGTTTGGAATCCTTTTAAAAGGCGTCATGAAAGAGTTACTACAGACCGATATGTTCGATTATACGTGAGAATGAGGAGAAAAAGAAGCTCAGCGGAGTACAAAGTACACTATGAACAAACGTATCAGCCGGAGCACTTCCAATACCCGGAATACTCTGGCGGGTTGGTATATCCAGTCACTGAAAAGGGGGATATCATCTTATAAAAATAAATCTAATAAAACTTTGAGAAGGGGATGGGAACGGTGCCTGTCAAGCTCCAAAGTTATGTTGATGTACACTATTTATGGCTCGATTCCCCTCTTTTCTATCATTCCAGTTACTATTGGTTGGTTGATACTCGTTCATCCTTTTCCCTTCTAAAACAAAAATAGCCCTTTCTTGTTTGGCTTGCTCAACCGAATAGCTCGCCACCTTTTCTGTCTGTTTATTATACTGCTTCCATTCATATACAAGCAATGAGCATTAAGATATTGGCAGTCACTAATAATTTATTAGGCCGAGGCCATATAGAAAGCTCCGCAGTTGCTGCAAAATTTGTCATTAGAATTAGTTCGATTTCCTCATTTAGCGCAATACACCCCCTCTTTTTCACCTTAATACATGCACTTATTATTATATGCCGACAATAAGTAAAATTCCGACCGTCATTTTCACACATAATAAGGAAGATTTGGATAAGACTAAAATCGAAAATGAGCATGATGTATATTCGCTCATCCGCCCCATATTTCCAGATGCTAGATTAGAGGTGGGAGATGATGCTGGTTATGCTTCCGTCAGATATGATATCGTACTCGATGAATATGGAATGGTAATAGAGGTGAAATGTACAAGGGAAAACATGACGGAACGTAAATTAAGGGAAGAGTTAGGCTCAGATTCCTTTCATTATGAAGCTGATCATCTTTTCCTGTTTATCTTTGATAAAGTGAAATTAATAAAAAACCCTGATGCTTTTGAGAAGGCTTTTCGAAGAGAAAAACACGGCTTCGATAAAGAATTGGAAACCATTATTATTCGGGAAATCACTTTCTGATTTCTAAAAGCGAACAAGTGTTGCTAGTTACAACATCCATTTCTTTCCCACGACACTTCGAAAACGTGCCATGGCTTCATCCCCTTCCTTTTTCTTGAACGCATTCCCTCATCTCTCCTATTCTCTTCCCTCCTTATTTTAATATGTATGGAAATTGTATGAGACGAAAAAGCTCCGCAGTCATTCCCTGCGAGGAGCCTTTTGGCATTACACTTCAACGTGTGACGGGTACGGATCGCCGAGAATCTGGTGGCGCTCTGTTTCTTTTTTAAGGGTTTGCAACCGCTGAAGGGAAGAGGAGATCTGCCTTTTAAAACGCATACGCGCGACTGATTACAAGCCGCTTGTAGAAGCGAAATTGGTTCCTTTGACAAATTCCATATACTTTTGTCTCTGTTCGTCTTTTGTTCCTGAAAAATAATCAACTCATATATCTGTGTTCATAAATGAGGCTGGGAAAGAGTTTGGGTACATATATACAGGGGCAATAGCGCGTTCTTGATCCTAAATATCCACATTGGACATGGATTCATCGCCCCAATCAGAATAAAATGAGCAGGATAAGTGGCTTTGGAAGCAACGCGGCTCATCGTCACTTTTCCTGTCTCTAACGGCTGACGAAGCATATCCAATGTCTTTTTCGTAAACTCTGCCATTTCATTTCGGATGATGACAGGCCCGCAACCAATGCGCTAAACTTGAACATGCAGGTTATGATCCTGTCTACTTGTACCATCAATGATGAAAGGAGTATTCAATGCCTGCGAAATTTTAAAAAGCGTCTCTATCCTAGGACTTGTAAGTCCCGCTTCAATTCTCCCAATCGTGGATTTTGGAACTCCAATACGGTCTGCAAGTTCCTGTTGAGACATATTCAGCTGCTTACGTCTTGTTTTAATCTGTGCAGCTATCGTTCCTTCTAATTGAAGTTTTTGAACATGCTGCTCGCCTCGAATGGCTGCATATTTCTTAAAAAAATCACTCATTCTTTTTCCCCCCAGTTGATTAATAAAGGCAAGGATCAACAGCGCAATAACTTTCATATGCTGATTCAGCAGGCACAATATCCTCTCGTCTTGTCGCTCCGTTATACTGCTTGTCAAAATAATGAAGCAGTATGACTTTTGAAAAATTGTGGATCGCAAATATAATTCTGTGATTTCCAGTTCTTCCACCCCTTATACCCCATCTGTAAAAATTATCATAACGAGTATTCATGCTAAGATGTTTCAATGACGGAGGGGTTATATCGTCCGGAAAGCTGTTGTCCTCCGGATCAGAAGGATATGGATTATGTTGAATAATCGTAAGTTGCCTTGCATATACATCAGCAACATGGCACCATATACCCGGACGACCTTTTTGTCTAAGTTCTTGCTCGGCTTTACTCAATAGATAATCTTCAAATTCCTTTACATTTCCTGTGTATATTACCTCAAACAACATCCTCTACCCTTTACTAATTATTATACACATGGTAGCATTTATGCTACTGAAAAGCAATAATTTATAATTACATTTTCCTTAATGCTTGCACCTGTTCCTCATAAATAGCTGTTGTTTGAATGCTTTCATGCCGAGCAAGCCGTCTAATAATTTCAATGGGCGTTCCGGCATTGGCTAGGCTTTTGCAAAAACTATGACGGAAGCGGTGCGGGGGAATGTTCTCCATATTGGCTAAATCCGCGTATTTCGTTAGCATTTTGTGAATGGCCCTCTCTGTTAGAAACATGGATCTTTCCAATACGAATAAACGTTGAGATTCCTAAGTGTAAGGGGTACCTCCTATCCCACTATGGAGAAAAAGAAACAGAGAGTCATCAGACTCTCTGTTTCTATGTTCGACAAACTTCGGAGCGTGACAGGCACGCAACCCAAAACAAAGCAGCGGTTTTTAAATTATTCAGCAGTAACAGTCAACTTAACCGTTGCTGTTTTACCATCTAACAAGTAAGTTACTGTGAAAGCATCCCCAGCTTCTGCGCCAGTAATACCAACTTCATTTGTACCATTTACAATCATAATGCAGGGGATTGAGAAAGATGAGACTTAATATAGTTCGTCAATATACGTTGCATTTCTTAACAAAGGCAAAGTTGTTGTTTTGTTCACTAAGTATCTCGCCTCTAAACCATTTTTCAGCGGAAGAGGATTCGCGAATGTTCCCACTTCACGTAAAAGAACCACATTCGTCGTTTCCCACGTGCGAATTTCATCCCAAAACTTCGGATCGTTTATTAAAGGTTGTAGTTCAGGAATATGCATGTAGTCGCCTGGCTGAATGTCATAAATGATTTCCTTTACTTTTCCATAATAAGCGATATGACGCGGATGCTCGTTTTTTGTTCCATCACTTTCTTGCTTCGTCGTTTCATAAAAAAGCAAATACTGCATCGGTGTCACTCTTCCAAGGGAAGGATTAAAGAAGTAAACGTTGTGCTTATGAAGCAACTCCATAAACCATGGGTGTTGAGTGACGATCACCGCCTCCCTCACTTCTTTCACCTTCAACTCATCAATGTTCACACGCGAAAAAGACACATTCGTTTTCATTTCTTTCTCAACCCTTTCCTCAATAGTTTGAATAAGAAATTCATTCAGCGACTGACTATAGGACGAAGCTAATTGTGCAACTTCTTGATGTAATTGGGGAGACATTCTTAGTAAGATTCGACCACTATATTCTTTCATTACTGCCACCTTTAATATGATTCGTTGATGATATCATTATATAATCGTGCTGAATGCATGTCAAGCAAGATGTACGATTTGATATCACTTTTAAAATGATCGTTATTCTTAGCGATTCCACCAGAGAACACTAGATAGCATTAAAAGCTTTATTAGCACGTTTTATAGCTTCTTTTCCATCCTCTCTGGATCATTAAAAACTTTAAAAGTTATTAATTCCAGCCAAACGTAACTTATAACCCTAAAAGAAAGAATCACAGCACTTACACTTAATCAACATTCCGATTTTTCACATCAGAAAAGTTATAATTAGAGTAAATACCTTGATACATCTAGTTTTTTGCTGTGTTGAATAATTCTATATACTCATTTGCCTTGTAGAAATAATGATAAAAGTAAGCAAGTAATTTGTAAGCTATGCGTAAATCTTGTTATTTCTGAACGTGTTGCAAAACGCATAATGGATGTATAAAAGCACGCAAAAAATCCACCCTTCTTGGAAATCATATACAGTGACTAAAAATCCTTCATTCCAAGGGGTGGACACGATCATGATTTCCAATATTGTCATCAAACATGCACTGTCTAGCGAAATCGATCCTCTTTTACAGGATTTATTTCAATACATTGACCAACTTTCTTTACCTGAAGCACCTTATGTGGCAGGGCGACCACCGATTTCGAAAAAATCATTGTTAAAATGTTTCTTTTTAAAAACCTATTTTTCCATTGGACCTCTGTCAATAGATTGGACAGAGGTCCAATTCCTTGTCACTCATCGAATCTGCCATACATGGTTGGAATCCCTTTAGTTTTGTCGTGAGATTTTCGGAAAAAATGTCGTGAGTCGGTCTCATTCCCGGCTGATTCGCTCCAAGTAGCGGATATAGCTCTGCAATAGGTTCCGGTCGTCACGGTCTGCAATCCGGCGCAGAGCGGCTTCGATTTCCCTTTCGTTAATCTCAATCTCTTCGTCTATCACCTCCTCCAACAACATTTGAACAAGCTCATCTTCGCTAAGCATCTCGCCGTAGCCATCCAGCCCGTAGCTGTATTCCCGATAGTACGGCACTCCGTCAATGATGATGCGATGGTATTTTGCCATTTTCTCTTCCCCTTTCATTTGGTCTAACCGTGATATTCCCGAACGAACATCCGCCAATCTCAGACATATATTTCGTAAGCGATTGGCTCTCCATTCTTTATCCACACCTCGTACAATTTCTCCTTCGTTTCCTCATTTCTTACAAATCCCGCGCTATCCACTCATTTCGTTTTTCATCAACATACGTTAGAGTCTCAAAAAGCAAAGGATTCGGGAGTTTTTCCAGATGCTCTTCAGGTACAAGATAGTTGTCCAGCTCTTCGTGATAGAATTCATACGCTTCATAGCCCACCTCGTCAATGTTGACTGCTACGTTGAACGTTCTTTTCATTGTCCTTACAAACCAATCCATGTGCAACATCTTCTCGTCTCCTCTCAAATATATCCTTTTTCTTTCAGCGACAAATATCGTTCAGGACAAACAATCAAATGGTCTAGCACATCAATGCCTATCACTCTTCCAACCTCTACTAACCGGTTCGTTACCTCGATGTCTTCCCGCGACGGCTCGCAATGACCGCTGGGATGATTATGGGCAACGATGATAGAAGCAGAGTTGGAGAGAATGGCAGCCTTCATCACCTCCCTCGGATGCACGATGCTTGAATTGAGACTGCCTACGGGCTGGTTTTTCGTATCAAGGCAGACAACGACAAACTTCTCCCGGTCGGCTTCCACAAGAAACGACTGCAGCAGCTTGTACGCATCTTCCGGAGATTTGATTTGACGTTCCTTGTGAAGTATGCTAGATTCCTGAACGAGCTTTAGGCTGACAATGTTGACACGCTTCTCTGGTTGTTTGGTAGACACCTCCCTTTCTAGCAACTCTAGCTGTTGGTGATTGATGGTTTGATACTTGCTCATCCTTTCCCCCCTAAAATAGAAATAGCCTCAATTCCTCGAAAGGAATTGAGGCTTTATGACTGTAAGTTCAAAATCATAATATATATTTGAGATTAAATTTGATGCAAATTTGAGCAAAAAGAAAAGCCCCGCAGAGATTTCTCTCTACAGAGCTTTTCGGCATATTTCGAAGCGTAACAGGAACGGCCATCCTTAACGTTTAGATTTTCTATAGCCAGCAGCGATTGCTTCTTGCTCTGTACAGAAAATTTCTTCTGGTTCCGTACTATCGTAAAATTGTCCTCCCGGCAAGTGGTAAATTTTTTCACCCGAACTTGAAATGTTCCCTTTAATATTTAAGCAAGCTTGTTTAGGTTGTTGTTGAGGTTCAGGCTTAGGTTGAGATTTCGGTTGTGGTGCTGGTGACGATTTGGATTGTGATTGTGGTGACGTCTTTGGTTGTATATTAGATTTTTCCTTGTTTTCTTGTGAAGGTGCTGGTGTTTTTTCATTCTCTTTGTTTTTGGTTGTCGATGGACCTCTGTCAATAGATTGGACAGCCAGAATCGAGAAAATTACGCAATTTGACCGTACATTTGTTCGTATTGAAAAGGTGTAAGATACCCGATAGCGGAATGTACGCGTTTCCGGTTGTAGAAAA
>NZ_LPUG01000032.1:0-23940 GCF_001560855.1 Anoxybacillus sp. P3H1B
CATTTGCTTTTATAATCATGATAGATATCAAAAACGATTAAATGGCCTTAGCCCTATGGAATATAGAGCTAAAGCCGCTTAGATCATTTTTATTATTTCCACTGTCTACTTGACAGGGGGCAGTTCAAGCTGATGAGGCAGGCTTTTCGTTATGAAATGCTGAAGGTGGAACAAAAAGCAGACAAGCATGCTCTTGAGCAATTGGAAGCATACCGGTCAGCAACCGAACAGGAACAATATGAGATGCGCCGAAAATGGGCAGAAGAGCAAAGCCGCATGGAAATCGATAGAAAACGTTACGTACCGGTTATACAGGATCAGCAAAAATTGCGAAAGCATCAAGCGCTGATCTACAAAGAAAACCTTGATTTGCTATTAAATGCTACAAGCTTTTGGATGATCGATGAGGAAAAGTTGCTTAAGGCTAAAGACGAGCTGGAAGAGGCCATCCGTGATGGCGAGGAAGCTATGCGAACAGAAAAAGTGTATTATGCGTCAGATACAAAAACGAAGTGGCTATGGTTGGTTTTGTATATTGGACTTGGCGCGTTTTTACTTGCATGTACGATGTATGGCCAAAGCCTCTTAGACCGATATCAATCGATTATCTCCTAAACACATATCCCCCTTGCCGGCTGGCAAGGGGGTGATCTATATGAAAGGGGGGTACGCGTTTTTATTTGGCTGTTTTTAATTTGGCTAGCTCTTGTTCTACTTCTTCATGAAAAACGGGAGGCAGGGACAACGTTTTTTGTGTTTCATATACGTATGTGCTTGCTTTGGCTTTTGCTTCAAGGGACCGAACATGTTCTTCGATACGTTCAAATCCTTTTAGGATCTGTTCCGGATTGAAAGAAACGAGTGACGTGTTGACATCTGTAATGGCTTTGGCGGCATGAGCTCGTGCAATGAAATCAAAATGCTTGATTTTTAGCTCTTCATACTTTTCTTTCAGTTTCTTTAGCTGTTCATTTAAGTATGTTGTTTTTTCAATTAATGTGTTATACTGCTGTTTGTATGTCTCAAGTTTTTTCTCATAGGATATTTTTTCTTGCAGGGCCATTTTTGCGATGGCCTCTTCTTCTTTTTCGATAGCGAGCTTGGCCTGGCGTTCTCTTTTTTTCACGATTTCTTCGGTACGATGAATGAGCATTTCATAGCGCTGCTGGATGGCGAATTGCTGGGCGAGTGCTTGCTGGGTGTTGTCAATCTGCTCATTTAACTCACGAAGATATTGCTTCGTCATGCGAATAGGATCTTCACATTTGTCAATCCAATCGTGCAAATCGGCCGTGACGATCCGCTTCAGGCGCTTGAAAATCCCCACGTCTCTATTCCTCCTTTTTCTGTATCGTTTTTTCCCATTCATCTAGAAAATCTATGGCTTGTCCGGATGAAGGGGCAACTGTTGGCCATTCTTCACGGACTTGTCGCTTGTGATACATCATATAAATCGCAAATAAGATAAACGGAACAAGCAATATTTTAGGCAGAAGCGCCGTGATGCCGATTCCCATAAGGGCCAAGCCTCCCCATTTCCATCCGCTAGAGCTTTTGGCTGTTCTCCAAAGCATCCAGCCGCTGATGATCATGGTCCATTTCATCAACAGAGGGAAGAGAATCCATATGGCCCAACTGTTTTCATAGATTCTGATCATGGGTGGACTGTGATCAACATAGTGGCGTCCCATAAATAAATCATGGCGATGGGGCATGTCCATGATTGGGATCGCTTGTACTCTTCCGGAAACCCCGGCATTTATGAGCAAACACAATCCACTCACAGCAGCGATTGTTGCGAGAAGAATAAGAAATAGATTGGGCCGTTTCATCACTTCTCACCTCCTTTTTTTGCTGAGTTTTCTCGCATGGCTGCTTACAATTCGCATTGTAAAGAAAAAAAGAGAAAATCAGGTGAAAAAAGAAGGGAGAAAAGAAAATTTTTTATTAAACCGTTGACAAACGTTCTCATTCTGAGCCCCACACTGTCATTGCCCGTATTCCTTATCGGCCAAGAGCTCTCAAGACAATTTAAAATAAAAACATGCCTTCCACAAATGGAAAGCATGTTAAAAAGGAATGGTAACAATAAATTCAGTACCTTTCCCCAGCTCGCTTTGGACATCAATCGTTCCGCCGTGGGCGTTGACGATCCATTTGGCAATGGAAAGGCCAAGACCATGCCCTCCTTGCTGCCGTGACCTTGCTTTATCGACGCGATAGAAGCGATCAAAAATGCGGCCGATTTCTTCTTTTGGAATGCCTATGCCTGTATCTTTAACAGAAATGATCAGCCGGCGCTGCTTTGCTTTCTCAATATGAATCGATAGCGTGACATGGCCTCCGTTCGGGGTATACTTGATGGCATTGTCTAGCAAAATATAAAGCAATTGCGTCAGCTTGTCGGCATCGCCGATCATTTGTGCTGCTTCAGGCGCTTGAAATTGCAATTCAATGCTTTTCTTTGCGGCCACATCCGCTAACAGCTGCAGCGTTCGTTCCGCATGAGGGCGGAAATCAAATGCCTCCTTCGCAAGCTCAAGCGCGGCGTTTCTAGCATCTGCGCGCGCTAATGTAAGCAAATCAGTCATGAGCTTATTCATTCGTTTGATCTCCTCGCGCAAACGGTGCAACATCTTTTGCGCAAATTCATTGTTTGTGATTTCTTCTTCCATTTCAAGAGCTTCCACCGATGAAAAAATCACGCTCAGCGGGGTGCGCAACTCGTGAGAAGCATCGGCCACAAATTGGCGCTGGCGGTTGTAAGCTTCATGAATGGGGACGAGCGTCCGCCTGGACATAAAGTAGCTCAGCAAAACAGCAATGCCAATAAATAAAACCGCTAAGCTGATCAGAACGATCCAAAGCCATTTAAATACACTCGAAAATGAGGTGACATCCATACCTACATACAACATGCCGATCAAATTGCCATGAACAACAACGGGGCGAGCTGCGGTTAAAATTTTTAGCTCATTTGTATGAAATCTTGAAAACTTGCTCATGTATGCGGGCAGACGAACATCTATATATTTTTGCTTATTTTGCTCTGGTGCCGATTGTGCCAGCGATTCAAGAAGCAAGGGGCGCATGTCCTGATTCACTTCATCGCCCATGAGAAGCTGTCCATTCATGTCGATTACATAAAAAAAGAATTGATCCTCGCTTAAAAACAAAATATTTTCATTGTCCATAAGATCGAAATCGCTTTGTTTGATCAGAAACTGCTCAATCACTTTCTTTTCCTGATTGGCAAGGCTAGCAATTCTCCGTTCTTGGTCGTTGGTGACAATCATATAAAGAAGAAAGCAAACAATCAGGATAAAGGCAGTTAAGAAAATCATGAAAATGCCGCTGTACAAAATGGTAAGGCGCCAGTGGGCGAGGCGGAATATATCATGATTTTTTACATTTTTAAAAAAAGCCCCCCATTTATTCATCAATTTTGTATCCCACCCCGCGCACGGTTTGAATCATGTCTGCATCCAGCTTTTTGCGCAGCAGCTTGACAGTCGCATCAATCGTTTTGAGGGAAACATCGGCATCATATCCCCAGATTCGATCTAACAAGATGTCGCGGGATAAAACCCGCCCTTTGTTTTGCAGGAGCAAATCGAGCAGCTGAAATTCGCGCGGCGTCAAAAAGATCTCTTGGCCGCCTCGATGCAGCGTATGGCTTGTGCGATTTAAGGTAAAATCTTTAAAACGGACGATTTCTTCTTGAATTGGGATAAATGTCCGGCGCGATAATGCTTTCAAGCGAGCTACTAGCTCTTCAATTTCAAATGGTTTGACAAGATAGTCGTCGGCTCCTGCTTCAAGGCCCTGGACGCGATCTTGTACGGCGTCTTTAGCGGTAAGCATGAGAATAGCACCTGAATATCCTTGCTTGCGCAGTCGCTTGCAAATCTCGACGCCATCGCCATTTGGGAGCATCCAGTCTAAAATGAGCACATCATAAAAAGAAGCGAGCGCATAATCGTAAGCTTCTTCTCCTTCCTGCACCCAATCGACTTTATCGGCTCCTTTTTTCTTTAGCATGTGAACGATGAGTTCTCCTAAATATACATCATCCTCTGCAAGCAGCAGCTTCATTCGTTCTCCCTTCTTTCCTAATGCAAACTCTATACGGTGGCATTCAAAATTCGTGGCTTTTATTCAGTTTTCTATTATCAAGTATAACCTCAATCATTTGGTTTTTCATTTTGCAAATAAAAAGTTGAAGCTGTGTTCATCCATCAGGAATTCTCCCGCCCCTTAAACGGAATGGAGGTGAGGGAGGTCATCAGACATGTTGACGATCGAATAAAAAACCTGAATATCACTTGCTGGATGGGCATGCTTCGAGACTGTCCCCCATTTTTTCATTGGGGATGACTGTTTATTTATAAAATTTTAGCGAATTTTGATGAAAAAGAAGTGAAAATTTAGTAAAATAAAGAAAAGGAAATTTTATCAAAATGATGGAAAAACTGAAACCGTTCGCTTAGAAGATTCGTATATACAGATGAATCGGGCAAAAAAGGGGGGGGAAGCGATGTTTGGGTATCCCAATCGAGACGGTTTATTTATTTACGCTGGTCATCAGCGGCAGCTTAACCTTTCTTTATATTTTGTTAAGCGATGTGTTAGATGGCATCTTTGATGCATTCGATCATCCCTTATTAAGCCCTCAATTATTTTTATCCTTTTTTACCGTTCTCAGCGCTACTGGGTATTTGCTTGAGCGCTACACCGCAGCAGCCTCTTATTTCATTGGGCTCATCAGCGCAGGAGTTGCACTGATTGTCGTATTGCTTTTGCACTTTTTTGTGTTTGTTCCACTTCGCTCAGCGGAGTCCTCCCTGAACTATGCTCAAGAGGATTTAGAAGGGTGCAGAGCTAAGGTGATTATTACGGTGCCGGCAGATGGATTCGGCGAAATTTTAATTCAGCGGGCAAGCGGTGCCATTTCAAAACCGGCAAAAAGCTTAAAAAATGAGGAAATCCCGTTGGAAGCAGAGGTGATTGTGGTTAGCATGGAAAACGGTGTCGCTGTAGTGGCGAAGCGTGATCCATATTATATTTCATAAATAAAGGGGGAGCTTGTATGACGCCGATTTTAATTGTTATCGGAGTAGTCGTTGTGTTGCTGCTTGGACTGGTTGCCATTTTTATGATGCGGTACCGCACCGTTGGACCAGATGAAGCTTTAATCGTAACCGGCAGCTATCTTGGCAGCAAAAACGTACATGTAGATGAATCAGGAAATAAGATTAAGATTGTCCGGGGCGGCGGAACATTCGTCTTGCCGATTTTTCAACAAGCTGAACCATTGAGCTTGCTATCTATTAAACTAGATGTCCAAACGCCGGAAGTTTATACCGAGCAAGGAGTTCCGGTTATGGCAGATGGTGTAGCCATTATTAAAGTGGGCAGTTCGATTGGCGAAATTGCTACTGCCGCTGAGCAATTTCTAGGAAAGTCCAAGCAAGATATGGAGAATGAAGCGAAAGAAGTGCTGGAGGGGCATCTTCGTTCCATTCTCGGCTCCATGACAGTAGAAGAAATTTATAAAAACCGCGATAAGTTTTCACAAGAAGTGCAGCGTGTTGCTTCTCATGATTTAGCGAAAATGGGGCTCGTTATTGTTTCGTTTACTATTAAAGATGTACGTGACAAAAATGGTTACTTGGATGCGTTAGGAAAACCGCGCATCGCTCAAGTGAAGCGCGATGCGGACATTGCGACCGCAGAGGCGGAAAAGGAAACGCGTATTAAGCGCGCTGAAGCGGATAAAGATGCTCGTAAAGCCGAATTGGAGCGCTTGACGGAAATTGCGGAATCCGAAAAAATGAACCAGCTGAAGCTTGCCGAATTCCGGCGTGAGCAAGATATTGCCAAAGCGCGTGCGGACCAAGCCTATCACCTAGAAGAAGCGAAAGCGAAGCAGGAAGTTACTGAACAGCAAATGCAAATCAAAATTATCGAGCGACAAAAACAAATTGAGCTTGAAGAAAAAGAAATTTTGCGCCGTGAACGTCAATATGATTCAGAGGTGAAAAAGAAAGCCGATGCCGACCGTTATGCAGTGGAGCAGGCAGCGGCGGCGGAAAAAGCTAAACAAATGGCGGAGGCCGATGCGCAAAAATACCGGGTGGAAGCAATGGCAAAAGCAGAGGCAGAGAAAGTGCGCATTGACGGTCTGGCCAAGGCGGAAGCAGAAAAGGCAAAAGGGGAAGCCGAAGCGGAAGTTATTCGCTTAAAAGGTCTGGCCGAAGCGGAAGCAAAACAAAAAATTGCCGAGGCATTCGAACAATACGGTCAAGCGGCCATTCTCGATATGATGATCAAAATGCTTCCTGAATATGCGAAACAAGTGGCAAGCCCGCTTGCTAATATTGACAAGATTACGATTGTGGACACGGGCGGCAGTGACGCGAATGGCGGTGCCAATCGTGTTGCAGGCTATGCGACCCATCTGATGGCGACGTTGCAGGAGTCTCTAAAAGCGGCTTCTGGCATTGATGTCAAAGAAATGCTTGAGAACTTTTCAGGCAAAGGAAATGTAAAGAGCAGCATCGACCAGCTAACGCAGGAGCTGGCGGAACAAAAAGCAAAAGGATCGGAGAATCAAGAATAATCGAAGGAAAAAGGCGCTCAGGGGCGCCTTTTTTTATGGGCTAAACAAAGACGGGGCTTGGATGTTCAAGCCATCTGCAGTTAGCCTGCTCTCGTCGCACTTCAGAGAAAATGGGGTAAAAATAAAAAACAAAAAAAGTGATAAAAAACAAAAAAAGTGTAGGGGAAGCGCCAAGCCATTTCGTCTATATAAGTGAAGAAGGATCGAAAGGGGGAGAGTGGAATTCAAGACGATGTGCTAATAGACAAAGTTCAAAACGGCGACGAGCACGCCTTGCGCATGCTAATCGAGAAATACCGTGACTACTTATATAAAACGGTATATTCGATTATCCGGCATGAAAAAGATGCAGAAGATGCGACACAAGAAGTATTGGTTCGAATTTTCCTTTCCCTCTCCCAATACCAATCACAAGGTTTTAAAGCCTGGATTACGCGCATTGCTGTTAATTATGCCATTGATGTGAAGCGTAAAAGGGAACGAAAGCGAGAAGAAGCGCTCGAAGCAACGGAACCAGAAGCTGCTGAAAATGTAGAGCAGCTCGTCATCAAAAAAGCGGAAAAAGAACAAGTGCGGCGAAGGCTGGAGGAGATCCCGCCTAGCTATCGAGAAATTATTTATGCTTATTATATTGAAGAAAAATCATATCAGCAAATTGCCAAAGAGCAAAATATAGCCGTCAAAACGGTGGAAACCAAGCTGTATCGAGCGCGCAATTGGCTCCGAAAGCATTGGAAGGAGGGCGATTTTCAATGAGTCACTATTCAAAAGAGGAATGGCAGCAGTTTATAAGCGATCAACTGACCGAAGCGAAAAGAATCGAAATGGAGGATCATTTGTATACATGTGATCGGTGTTTAGAGATCTATATGGAGCTGATGGAAGAACATGCTGCTTCTTTGCCTTCTCCTTCTACATTCTCTATTTCGGCTGATGAGATTATCGCACAAGTTCGACAGGAGCCGCACCAGCAGCAGGAAAAAGTGGGGCAAAAGCTGCTTCATTACGGTATTGCCGCTGCGATTACGATTACGCTTTTGTCTTCAGGGATTTTTCAATCGATTGCCAACGCTGCCGTAGGCGCAAGCATATCAGAAAAACGGCCGTCCTATGCAGAGCGGTTGATGAACAAAACCATCTCGCTGCTTGATTGTATCCAATTGAATCAAAAGGAGGAACCGCATCGCCGATGAAAAAACATCCACTTGTCGCATTCTTTTTATCGTTCATTCCAGGCGCAGGCCATTTGTATTTAAATAAAAAAGGAAGAGGGGTCTTTTATAGTTTAAGTTTTTTCGCTCCAATTGTACTAGGAGCGGGACTTTTCGTTTTAACAGGTCAGAGAGAGCCGCTTTTGCTCGTGCTGCTTTCATTTATGATCTGGCTAATCAGCATGCTTGACATCATTCGCATTTTGATGCAAAGACAGCCGGAGCATATGGCTGCTCAAGAAGGAGGCAATCAGGACAGTGAGAAATTTTATACGATCTTGTTATCATTCGTTCCAGGGCTTGGCCATTTGCAATTGGGGCTTATGAATCGCGGATTGACACTATTGGTCAGCTTTTTTGGACTCATGATGATGATTTTCTTTGTCGCCGTGCTAACAAACCAAGGGAGCTTTTTAATCTTTTTAGGTATTTTGCCAATCATTTGGATTTACAGCATGTTTGATACGGTTCAGCAGCTTAATCGCAAGCAAAGAGGCGAACCGCTGGCTGATCGCGCCATTTTCGAGGAATTAGAGAACCTTCGTCAGGATGGAAGAAAAAGCAAAACCATCGCCATGCTGCTGTCCATGTTTCCCGGAGCAGGGCATATGTATTTAGGGCTACAAAAGAGGGGACTGCAATTAATGGCCGCTTTTTTGTTAACCATTTATGTGATGGATGTATTAAGGTTATCCGCTTTCTTCTTCCTTATTCCAATTATTTGGTTTTATAGTTTTTTCGATGCGCTGCAAAAAGCGTCAAGCTATGGTGAAAAGGAATTAAAGGATGAACCGATTGTTTCTTATTTTGTTCACCATCAAAAATGGTTGGGGATCGGCTTAGTGTTATTAGGTCTCTATTATTTGTTGGACAGCATTTTTCTCCCAGCCTTTGCATCGCGCCTTTCAGCGCTTTTCCATGTCGATATTTACCCTTTATATCATCAGTTCTTTCAAACGACGGTTGTTTGCCTGCTATTGATCGCTGGAGGAATCAAACTTCTGTTAGGAAGCAAACAAAAAGGAGGGAGAGGATAGAACATGAGAACGTGGCGTGTTGGAACGGTATCGATGGGGGCCTCGCTTATTTTGCTGGGCTTTGCGTTGTTTTTTGCGCAATGGAAGCGAGTGGAGGCGACTGATATTTTTATGGGTTGGTGGCCATTTCTGCTCATATTGCTCGGCCTAGAAATTCTGATCTATCTTTATTTTACAAAACGAGAGAATACATTTGTTAAATATGATCTTTTCAGTATTGTATTTATCGGCCTGCTTGGCTTCTTCGCCATTGCCCTTTTTCTGCTTTCTTCAACAGGTCTATTGGGGGAAATCCGCGCGGCGGCCAGCGGCAAAATGCGCGTCTTTCAGCTGCCAGATGCCCGCCATCAGGTGGCGCCGGACATTAAGCGGATTGTTCTGCAAACAGGCACCGACCCTGTTGTGGTCGAAGGGAGCAACGACAAGAGCGTTCATATTTTTGGCACCTATCAATCCGCCTCGTCTCATGATGTGAAAAAACCAGCGGATTATGTTGCGATCCAGTTAACGGGGGACACGATGTATGTGATCATCAAAAGCTTGTCGAAACAGAGGGGATGGTTTTATACAGGAGGAGAATTATCGCCAACTGTCGTTGTACCGGCCCATATCCCTCTTGAAGTGCGCGGCACTCACAACGAAATGCGCGTGGCTCCGCGTCAGCTTGTCGCTGATTGGACGGTTTCAAACGCAAGCAGTGTGGCCGTTGAGGTGGAGAGTAGCGCCAATCTGTTAGTGACGGCAGCCATTCATGGGAGCTTAAAGGATGGCAATGTGGCTTGGAAAAAAGACATTGAAGCTTCTCAACAAGAAACACCTGAACAGCCCACCAAAGGAAGCGTGCAAGTGGGAAAGGGAGAGCATCGCTTGCAGCTGTTTGATATTGAACAGGCTTCTGTACAGGTCATTCATTGAGCAGATGCCTGCTTTCTGATATAATGTTGCGCCGAAGGAATACATCAAAATAGACAAGCGGAAAAATTGCATCTATTTGTTTCTTCCGCTATTATGTTAAATAGTGGAATCGACTAAAACATGAACTAGGATGATGGGATATGAAACGAGCAAGAATCATTTATAATCCTACCTCAGGCCGTGAATTGTTCAGAAAGCATCTGCCCGATGTTTTAATTCGTTTAGAGGAAGCCGGATATGAAACGTCCTGTCATGCGACAACCGGCGCTGGCGATGCCACAGAAGCGGCAAAACAAGCCGTCGAGCGCCGCTTTGATCTTGTCATCGCCGCCGGAGGAGATGGAACGATTCATGAAGTCGTCAATGGGATTGCCAATCAAGACTACCGTCCTCAGCTTGGCATCATTCCGGTTGGAACAACGAACGATTTTGCCCGTGCGATTGGCGTTCCTCGCTCCATTGAAGGAGCCTGTGATGTCATTATCAATGGCGAAGCCGTGCCGATTGACATTGGCTCAGTCATCATTGAAGAAAAAATGCGCTACTTTATTAATATTGCCGGAGGAGGACGCTTGACCGAATTGACGTATGAAGTGCCGAGCAAGCTGAAAACAATGCTGGGCCAGCTCGCCTATTATTTAAAAGGGATCGAAATGCTGCCGTCCATTCGCGCAGCTGAAGCGAGAATTGAGTATGATGGCAAAGTATATGAAGGGGAAATCATGCTGTTTCTCGTTTCCTTGACGAACTCCGTTGGCGGATTTGAAAAGCTTGCTCCTGATTCATCGTTAAATGATGGCATGTTCGATTTAATTATTTTAAAGAAAACGAACCTTGCCGAATTTATTCGTGTGGTTACAATGGCTTCAAGAGGAGAGCATATTAACGATCCGCATTTAATTTATACAAAGGCAAACCGGATTAAGGTGACCACTCCGAATCATATGCAGCTGAATTTAGACGGTGAATACGGCGGCATGCTTCCAGGAGAATTTGTCAACTTGTACCGCCACTTGGAGGTATTTGTCCCGAAGGAAAAAGCAGAGCAAATGAGAGCAGGATTTTGAACGGAAATCCTGTTCTCTTTTTGTGTTCAGCTAGATCGTATGATACAATCAGTGCAGCATGCTCATGTAAAGGAAGTAGGAACGATGGCAAAGATAGAAGCACCAGTGAAAAAAAACGAGTATTATGACGTTGTGTTTGAAGATTTAACACATGATGGCGCGGGAGTTGCGAAAGTCGACGGCTTCCCGATTTTTGTGGCGAACGGGCTGCCGGAAGAACGGGCAAAAATTAAAGTCATTAAAGTGAAAAAAGGCTATGGCTATGGCCGTTTAGTCGAGCTATATCAGCCGAGCCCGGACCGCATCGACGCTCCCTGTGCGGTTTATAAACAATGTGGCGGCTGCCAACTTCAGCATTTAAGCTATGAAGGGCAGTTAAAAGCTAAGCATAAGCATGTTCAAGAAGTGATGACGCGCATCGGAAAAATCACGAATGTGACCATTCATCCTGTACTGGGGATGAAGGACCCATGGCGCTATCGCAACAAAGCTCAAGTCCCGGTTGGCGAGCGCGCTGGCGGGCTTGTCGCTGGCTTTTATCAGCAGCGTACCCACGACATTATTGATATGCAAGCATGTCTAATCCAGCAGGAAATGAACGATGTGGTGGTGCAGACGGTCAAAAACATCTGTGAGGCTTATGGAGTTGAGCCGTATGATGAAGCTACGCATCGCGGGACGCTTCGCCATATTATGGCGCGTTATGGAGCGGCAACGAAGGAGGTCATGGTGGTCCTCATTACGCGTACGAAGGAGCTGCCCCATAAAAAGAAAATCGTACAAGCCATTGCGGAACAGGTGCCGAACGTGAAATCTATCATCCAAAACATCAATCCAAAACGCACCAATGTGATTATGGGGGATGAAACGAACGTATTGTGGGGAGCAGAATATATTTATGATGATATTGCCGGCATTCAATTTGCCATTTCCGCACGCTCCTTCTATCAGGTGAACCCGGAACAAACGAGGGTGTTGTACGAAAAGGCGCTCGAGTACGCGCAATTAACGGGAGAGGAAACGGTGATCGATGCTTATTGCGGCATTGGCACCATCTCGCTTTTCTTGGCCAAAAAGGCGAAAAAAGTGTATGGAGTCGAAATTGTGCCAGAGGCGATTGAAGACGCGAAACGGAACGCTAAGCTCAATGGCATCACCAATGCAGAGTTTGCTGTCGGAGAAGCAGAAACGGTCATTCCGCACTGGTATGAACAAGGCGTACAAGCCGATTGCGTCGTTGTCGATCCGCCGCGCAAAGGATGCGATGAAGCCCTTTTACAAACGATCATCGCCATGAAGCCGAAGCGAGTCGTCTACGTTTCCTGCAACCCGGCAACATTAGCGCGCGATTTGCGCATTCTCGAAGATGGCGGCTACCAAACACTCGAAATCCAGCCTGTCGACATGTTCCCGCATACGAATCATGTGGAGTGTGTGGCGAAATTAACCTTGAAATAAAGGGATTTTACAGAAGGCTAAGTGGCATTTGATCACATTTGTGCCCCTTAGCCGTTTTTCATACTATCAAAAAGTATGGAGAACAAATAGTGGTTTGGTGGTGAGAAGACAAGTTCACCGAGAAGTCTCCCCCCTCTTAACAGAGTATAGTTGGAGAGATTCAAGTTGAATTTTTGTTTCTTTTTATAAAAGGCTCTGTTAAAAAATATTGTTGATATTTGAAACCTTTCCAAATTTATAGTATAATCTCATTAGGAACAAACATTCGGGGATTGGATGGAAAAAAGCTTTTTAAAAAGGAATAAGTCTATCAATGAGGGAAGTGCCATGCTACTCCAACCTCTTCCGTTGGTGGTCGATTAATGAACGAAACTCGGGAACCTCGTTCTGCCGTTTTTATTCAACCAACGGAATAATGGAACATTCATTCTAAATTAGAGGAGAATTTTATGGAGAAAAAACGAAAATTAGTATTATTTATTTCAACGAGTTTAGATGGATATATAGCTACAAAAGATGAATCTCTTGATTGGCTATTCCAAGTCGAAGGTGAAGGAGATAACGGTTATTCTGAATTTTATGAAACGGTAGATACGATTTTATTTGGTAAAAGGACCTACGATTGGGTACTGAAACAAGGTATAGAAAAACTCCCATATGAAAACAAAGCATGTTATGTATTTACAAGATCTCCTCTTGAGGATCAAGAAGATGTAAAATTTGTTAATGAAGATGCGGTTCATTTCACCAATAAACTTAAAAATCAAGAAGGAAGAAACATTTGGCTTGTGGGTGGAGGAGAATTGTTACATTCTTTTATAAAAAATCAATTGGTTGATGAATTCATCATTAAAGTTGCCCCTATTTTACTTGGAACAGGAATTCCTCTATTTAGAGAGGGAGATTATCAATTAAACCTCTCGTTGAAAGGTGTCAGGAACTTCAATCAATTCGTTGAACTGCACTATGAAGTTAAAAAGTAAAGGCACACACAAACGAAGGGAATCCTAAAAAATGGGTTTTCCCTTCATGAATCGCAATGATCAACACGAAAATGTAACAGAGCCCCATAAAAAAGAAAGCACCAAGATGAACGTCTCGGTACTTTTCGCTAGTTTTCTTTCACTGCGCTTGCTGTAAGTCGCTGATATCTTGCCTCATGTTCAATGGAACGTTTGGAAAGAACGTCTAAAATACGCTCGTGGCGCTCTTGATTTAGCTCGATGTTTTTAACAATTCGATTGGTCTCTAAGATAGCTTGTTGAATGCTTATAAGATCTCCTTTTGTCGCAACCGCAGCAAGATCTTCTTTGGTTGCCAGTTTTGTCTTCATCTGGTCAATTTCTGATTGAAGTTCAACTAGTTTCTCGAGAATTTGATTTAATAGCGCTTCCACCATGATCATCCTTTTTTGAAATATTGCGCTGTGTTCTTGCGCTTTATGTACATACACCCTATTCACATTGTTGGTTATTCGTCAATCTTGGGTTTCGACGAATTCGACCGATCGGCGCGGCAGATCAGGTAGCTCTGATTTTGGAAAATCTATATCAGATAGCCGATTTTCGTTCTCATATTGGATACAAAGAATTTTGCAACTTCTTGAGGGCGCTTCCTATCATATCATGAATCTTTCATGGCTATAAATTATTATAAGTGAACAAGTAGATAGATGCAATGTGACATGTTAATTTTGACATAGATAGAGCGTTTGGACTTTTTCTACGGTCGGGCAGACCCATAGCGCCGCTTTATGGAAACGTGGGCGGAGCTGAGGATGGCGTTATTTCCATTTTCGTTGACGAAAAGGCAAGCCCGAATCTAACAAGCTTCGGCAAACTCAAAAATCCTCATTTGTTTTCCTAAAAATGACGTATGAACGAAAGAAAAACTGTCGTCGACCTCCAGTAGCGTCAAAAACCCAGGGGATCGACGACAATTTTCTAACCGCCAGAATTCCTACAGCGATCAGAAAAAGAAGCTATTGCTCGAACTTTGAGATACGTTTATAATGACATTGTATCCATTTTCCAAATGCTGCTTTTATCATTATTTTTGGGGTTTTTATCTTAACTATGAGGGATTGAAACAATAGTAGATCTTTTCCTTCTAAGCCTTTTTCTCGAAGTTTTTATCTTAACTATGAGGGATTGAAACAAGCAGCGCTCATTAATCGCATCGGCCTCACCAGCGTTTTTATCTTAACTATGAGGGATTGAAACATAGAAGGTAAATTTCCTTTTTCGATTTTACTGATGTAAGTTTTTATCTTAACTATGAGGGATTGAAACTCTGAATATGGTCGGTTTGGGTGAAAAAGTATCTACGTTTTTATCTTAACTATGAGGGATTGAAACCAGAAGCAGTGAATAACGCGAAGCGGCTTCACACGTGTTTTTATCTTAACTATGAGGGATTGAAACAAATCTAGATCATACAGGAAAACCGCCTTTGCCGCGTTTTTATCTTAACTACAAGGAATAAAAACATTTTGCACGCACAGTGTTTTTACTGCCATCGACGGCGCGTCAATTATAGGGCTGTGGTGATTGAAATGGCTTTAAGAAAACACATCAGGAAACTTAAGATCAAATTTTATGTTATGCGGTAGATATATGGGGTCTTCCCTCATTACATTTACGTGATGGGGGATAGACCCCATTATTTGTTTATTATCATATAAGCCTCAAGTCTTATTCGAATATACATTTGAGGTCCATTTTGGAACATTCCCTTTTACTGTATTCTTACAATAAGAAAAGGAAGAGTCGCTTGATCTTATTCCATCCAAGTTGTAGATCGAGACAAAATGTCGACTCTGCCATTAAACAATGAAAGGCGACTGAATCATTAGAGCATGTGAAGATTTATCCGTGAGGTTCAGCTGTTTTAAGGGCGCCTGAAAAAGTTGATGGTTCGAAGTAGGGTGAAGAAACTGATGTAAAATTTAATGGGAAAGGGAGGAAAAACATTGGAAAAGAAAATTCCTGTTTTATTAGGTCTTATTGGATTGATTAGCTTATCCCTTATCTTTTGGAATCCAGTTGATTTTAGTTGGTGGCCTTTCGGAAAGCCAAAAAACCAGTCGGTTACATCAGAGGGAATTGATATGATTGAAATGGATATTTCAGGTGTCAGCACAACGATTATTCCGAAACACCGTGAAGACATAAAAGCTGATTTAGATGGAAAGGGAAAACTGACAGTTAAGCGTCAGGGAGATAAAGTGAGTATAAGTGTGGAGCGGAAACGGTTTGGGTGGCCATTTCATAACAAGGCAAAACTGAATCTTTATATCCCTGAAGATTATGATCGAAACATGGTGATAAATCTGGGGTCAGGGAATTTGAGCTTCTCTGGTCATTCAAAAAATAAACCGATGAAACTAGATAAATTACTGTTCGATGTGAGCTCAGGAAACGTCAAACTAAAAAATATATCGGTTCAACGTTTTGAACACGACAGTTCATCGGGGAATGCCGATATCGACTCATTAACGGCAGAATCAGGAACATTTGATATTCGTTCGGGAAATCTCAAGGTGCGGCATTATAGTGGAGCGATTGAGGCCGATTTATCATCTGGAAATGTAAGTATGCAAATGGACGAATTAACAGGGGCTGTGGATATTGAAGTCAGTTCCGGAGGGGTGGATCTTCATCTTCCGAAAAGTGCTGATTTTACTTTAAACGGAAAAACAAGCAGCGGTAATATCACATGTGATTTTCCGTTAACCAAGAAAAAAATAGAGCATAAAAGCATCAAAGGCGTCCATGGATCCGGTGAACATCCTATTGATCTAAATGTATCGAGCGGTCATATAAACATTTATTAAAACAACGGAGAACAATATGAATTTAAGAAAGCAGCCTGATTCCTATCTTTGTGTTTCAGGCTGCTTTTTCAATGATTAACCTGTTTAGAAGCAGCATCGACAAGAACAGACATTGATCAGAATCTTCAACTGAATGGATCTAGATGTTGCGCCTTCTCTTACTTTATAAAAAAATAAGTGACAAAATGTGATTCATAAATCCATTGAATCGCATTTCTAAAAGACTATTTTTGTATTTTTTTGAAAAAAAAGAAGGGATTTTTGAATAAAATGAAGAAAAATTTTTCACATCACTTACTATTGATGGATTATATACAAGTGATAAATGATTTCGCCATCCCATTCATTTGCACATGATCTTGAGCGAACGAGAAGATAGATACCCATTCAATTAAGGAGAATTCGGTTTTTTTTGGCCGAGAACCGAACAACCAGCTGTTTTCAGAGAAATGAATGCGTCTGCAAGCGGCGTTGTTGGATCGTCCGCTCGCCATCCCTGCTTATTAGAGAGGGAAGTATGGCTACATTAATGGAATGGATAGCTAGGAAATCTATAAAAAAGTGAATCGAGAATGCCTTATTTTAAGCTTTTGTGGGTTTTAAAGGGAGGGATGAGACAACATGGGGAATGGATATTTTGTCAGCGAGTTAAAAAGGGCGTTTTTTTCACGAAACACGTTCATTAGTCAACTATTAATTTTCGTCTGCATATTTATCGGCTCTTTCGAGTTTATTTTTCATCCGTACCCAGGTGTAAACGCCATTTATTTATTTATGTACTCACATAGTGAGGGAACGTCAGCCATATTAAGTTTGTTGTTTCCCGTGTTAGTTTCTTTACCGTTTGCTGCTTCTTATGTAACGGATGTTCGCACTGGCTTCATCCACTATATATCTTATCGAATGAGCCGAAAAAAATATTTGTTGATTCGCCTGCTGGTAAACGGACTAGTAAGTGGCTATGTGATTGCATCAAGCCTGCTTGTATCGTTTATCCTCTTTTTACTGATAAAAAAATTTGATGTGTCAGTTGTAGATACTCTAAATATCATAGTCTTGCGCGGAGTATACGAGTATTCGCCGGTTTTATTTGTTTTGATCATGATTTTGAATAGCTTTGTTTGCGGGGTCGTTTTTTCTACTTTAGCGCTTGGCGTATCTACGTTTATTCATAATCAGTATTTAACCATTGTTTTTCCTTTTGCTTTTTATATCCTTTCTGGAACTTTGTTATTTCAAATCAACAAATTCCTCAATTCTGCTATGTTATTTGATTTAGAGTATGATCCTGATTTAAAGATTTCATACGTCGCACTTTACGATTTGATATTGCTAATCATAGGAGTTGCACTATTTTTTATAGGAGCTGCCAAACATGCGGAGTAATTTGAGCATTAGATTGCTTAATATTCTTTATAGCGGCAAGTTTGTTTATACGATTCTATTGTTCCTCATTATCATTAGTCTATTTCGTTTTCATTCTTTTTTAATGTATAAAGAGGAAAAAAATGTTTTCGATTTATTATTGTTTTCATTTCATGATTTTTTCCATGTATTCTTTCTCTTATCATTAATTTATTTAGTGAGTATCTTTCCTTTCACCACTTTTCGTTCGTTTGATCAGTACGCAATGATTAAATTCGCCAGCCGCGCCAAATGGTTTTACACTTCTGTTATCAGTATGGGCATGGCAACCTTATTATTTGTTTTAGCGTCGGCTTTCATTTGCCTCCTTGAATCATTGTTGACATTGAAATTTGAAAATAGGTGGAGTGAATATGGGGCGGCCGTATATGACTTCCTATTAAAATATAACGATATAAAGCCGGCGACGTTGGTGTTATTTAGTCTACTTCTTGTTTATTTATTTTTTCTAACATTGGGAATCACTTTTTTTGTGGCTAACTTAATCGTCCGAAATAATGTCATTAGCTTTATCATCACGCTCGGCTTTAATGTGATTAGCATCGTTATATATTTAAGTAAAATCACTTTCTTTTATCCGTTTACATTCACTTATCATGTTTTAGTAGGAAAAATGGGGAGCTCATTTTATAGTCACTTTGTCCAGTCCATAATCTATTGGGGAACGGTTTTGACCCTATTATTGTTTATAGGAGTATCGCGGGTGAAAAAGATGGACTTTAGTTGGAGGCAATCATGAAATACTTACGTCTTTTAAGGTATTTTCTTCGCATTTTGTTGTATAAAAGAAATATGATAATCATCCTTTTAACTTTTGTGGTTTTTCATTTTGTGTCATTCAATTTTTATAATTGGCAAAATGCTGGACCTGCTTCTCTTTTAATAACATTTTACTATGGACCTGCTTATTTTAATTTCGATTTGTTAAGATGGTTGCTACATCAAACGCCGATATATGTTTTATGTGGGAATTTTTTAAACAAACAACTTAATGAAAACAACCTTTGGATACTTCCAAGAGCAGGTCATTTTTCTTTATGGTTAAATGGGATGATTTCAGCTAATTTTATATTTATCGTGATTTATTATTCGATAGGGTATTCCATTTCCATACTATTATCATACCTGATAAATGGCGGAAAAAGCATGAGTGCTAGTTTAGATGATATTCCTTTGTTGAACACTTATACTCCTCTAAAACTCATGTTATTTCAATTTGTTTTACTGATCTTGTTGACTTTTTTCATTATGTTAATGAGTCATGTGGTTTCGATATTGGCTAACAATTCAATAGCAGGCTTTAGCATCTCTGTTATGTTTATTTTCATATCAGTAGGTTTACTACAAAGTTCACCATATGTGAATAAATGGCTGCCGTTTTCACAGGGCGTTCTTGCAGCGAGAAACGTAGAGGTCTCTCCGTTTGCGTGGTCATTGAGTTACTATTTCTTTGTAATTTTTATGATTATAATACTCGTTCATTATATATGCTATAAACGCATGGACAGTCTATTACATAAGAATACGCTATAAGGTGGGATATGATGAATAGCCATAATGACAGTGCAGTGAAAATTGTAAATCTTAGTAAGGAGATAAAGGGCCATAAGATTTTAAAGGATATTCATTTAGAAGTTAGCAGGGGGAAAATTTGCGGAATCGTGGGTAGGAATGGATCAGGAAAAACCATGCTATTTAAAGTTATAGCCGGACTGATCAGACCCACCTCAGGCATGGTTGAAATATTTGGCGACCCAATTACTTCAGGGAAATTCCCTAAAAACATAGGGTTGTTGTTAGATAAAAACGGCCTGCTTCCTCATTATTCAGGCCTTGAAAATTTGAAACTATTGGCTTCCATTAATCAGATAATTTCGTTGGAGGAAATCAAAAGGACTTTGGAAATCGTAGGGTTAGACCCTGAAGATAAAAGACCTACAAAATATTATTCTTTAGGGATGAAACAGCGACTCGGTATAGCTCAAGCGATTATGGAAAAACCAAGCCTTCTTATTTTAGATGAGCCAATGAATGGGCTGGATGAGGACGGTGTAGCAGACATCAGAAATTTAATAAAAAATTTAAAAACGCAAAATGTGACGATTCTCTTATCAAGCCATAACTCAGAAGACATCAACCTTCTTTGTGATGAGGTTTATAAAATGGACAAGGGATGTTTGAGTGCTTTGAACAACCGCAAGTCCGAATTCGCGCCACATACGTAAAAAGGCAGCGCCGCCTTTGATGGATGCGTCCATCAAGGGCGGTGCTTTTCATATGCCAAAACAAAAACGAAAATACAGCAACCGCAAAGATTTTTTTCTGCAACGGGGGAAGTGAGCCATGAGAGAGTTGAAAAAGGCTTGTGACGGTAAATCCATGATCAATGGTTCGAACGATTCGTTCCGTGTATCATCCTATCTTTTTATCATGGAAGTTTCCCCCTTTTATTTCAGGCGAAATACGCAATCTTCCTTTTATCTAATTTTTCCTGTTATGGAAACCTTGTTTTCTATCAGGTAAGATAAACATAGTAGGTAGTTTTCTTGCGCTTTTTCAATCGGACAGGAGGAACGATTTATGCCGGATTTGACTATATCAATTTTAACCGCTGTGATCGGCTTTTTTCTCAGCTTCTTGGTAGATTTTTTTAAAAAATGGCGTTCGTCTGTGTATGTAGGTATATTCGCTGCTATATTCGGAATTGGATGGATCGTCTATGTGTTTTTGGAACAAGGGTTTCTAGAAGCGACGATTATTTTTTCTATACTGTTATTTAGCTTTTTTAGCTTTCCGGTGCCAGAAAGAAGCGGTGCCCAATCGCAAGAGATCATCGGTAAACTGAAAAAACAAGGATCAAGAGAAATTGTATTGTCTAAGAATAAAGAGCGTATCCTATTGGATTTCTTATTTGCGGGATTGTTTATGGGCATCGCTGTTCTTTATTTCCTTTTCGGTCCGAATTCCCCCATCACGCTCGTACTTTTGTACAGCTTCGTCTCTCTTGTGGCTGGGCTGACGAAAAGAATAAGACTGTTTCGCTCTCTTCGTTTTTTTTACGCAGAACAGGAAGAGGCGCTATATGCGATATCTTTTATCGAAACGAAAAAGTATCCATTAAAGGAGCTTTCAGAAGCAAGCGTTCAAACACGGCCGGATGTGTTGCAACTATTTCCGCTTTTTTCTTTGTTTTCTCCTCATACGGACTATACGACCAGCGTGGGGAAAACGTGGAAATTATCTTTTTCCGGCGAAAAAATCTATCTCACCCCTGATCCATCGGAATCGATGGATTTCGTCCTCAGAGAGGAAAGGAAGAAGCTAGAAGAGATCGAGGTAAAACCTTTTTATCATCAAAGTAATTGGAAGCGTCTTCTAGGAAAGGGGTATTTTGCGGCAACGGTGAAAGGAGTAGGAGCCTATGCGGCTCTCTTAACACTTTTCACTTTTATGGGTATCAGCCCGCTTATGACGGCCATGGTTATTTTGCTATTTTGGATATTCAATCTGTGGATTTCTGATCGCGTATTAAAAATGGCTTTAGATATGAAGGAAATAAGCGATCCTCAGTTGCTTCCGATCATCGAGAAAGTCTTTTCACGTGCTGGACTTTCCCATGTCACTATTTATGTCACAGAATCGGTCGAATATAATGGGTTGGCGGCAGGCGCTAATATTGGCCGATCACTGGTGGCGCTGACTTCGGAAACGCTGAAGCTTCCCCTTGAAGCCATTGAAGGCATTTTGGCTCATGAGGCCATTCATGTCAAAAAGCGAGACGTCTTGACTGGACAGTTGTTGCGATTTGTTTTGATTGGATGGATTGTCATCGGTATTTTCTTTATACATGAAACCTATCCGAATTTGCTAAAAAACCATCAAATCCTCGTTTTTTTCGTCCTTTGGATTTTAATTTTTCTGCTTCCTGCTTTCCAGTCTCTGATTACGCAGTGGATGGAAGTACGGGCCGATCATTTAGGAGCAACGCTGTTGGATGGCGGGAATGTTCAAATGGCCAAAAGTTTGACCATCCTCTCTGAGCATCAAGATCAAGCATCGGAAAAAGCAATCGGATACCACGTCGTTCCTGAAGAAGAGCAAGAAGCGGAGGAAAAGGACGAAAGATTGTCTTCTTTGGAAAGGGATTCTTGGTTTTTTCGATTTTTGGAATTTCAGTTTATGTCTCATCCGCCCATGTATTGGCGTGTTCATTCGCTTCGAACAACAGAAACAGGATGGAACATAGGGAAAATAAAATTATGGTGGAACAGCCGCTTTCAGGAATCGCTGCCCAATTGGAAGAAAAATCTATAGACTTCCATTCTTCTTCCAAATCCTCGGATGGAAGTGTTTGAATGTGGCTTGATATGTATTTGATATACAAAATATTCCGTTTTGTGAAGGGAGCAATCATGAAAGCAGGAAATAGCTAGCTTAACATTTCTCTATAACATTTCTGCTAGTCCTCATTGGCTAACGATCATATTAAAATTCATTGTATATCCGTATACGAGCTTCTCCCACCTAAACTCTGTTTAAAGGTGGGAGATTTCTCATTGGATATGTTAAATTTTGACCATCAGATCCCTTTGCTGATCATAAGGTATAAGATGAAAACAGGGAGCAATGTTGCGAGCGTTCCGAATATCATCCAGTGCCGTGACGCCTGGCGGTACGATTCTATGTTGAAGTCGTTGTCGGCAGTTGGAGCGCTGAGATGTATCATTTTGCGTTGCAAAGGAAGCAGCACTCCGGCCCAAAGTATTCCTGTCAATGCAAATAATATCAAGGACAAGGTTAGCCAATTAAATCCTGAAACGAGATATCCCGCTTGAACAGCCATCCAAACTCCGGATATGATAATGAGCAATAGTCCCGGAATAGTGAAAACGAAATCAGCTAGCATGACATTTTTGGCAGTCCGATGAATGAAGTCACGGTGTCTCGTTTGATCTGCCCGCATTTTCCAGAAAGCCGTCACGATAATATTGCCTAAAAAAAGGACAACCCCGGCAATATGCACAAATAACAGAGATTTCATATGTTTTTCCTACCTTTCTGCCTTTGACTGAAGCCTTTCAGACATCAGTTCGGCAAAATCTTGATTAAAGAAATAGACGTTTGAATCAATGACGCTGCGCATCCGCAAACCAAATGAGATAAGCGTAAATAATTCTGCTGTTTTGTCGGCATCAATGGACTGTGAGATAACGCCAGCCTCTTGCCCAGCAATGATCCATGATTTGGACATATGAATGGCTTGTTCATAATATTGCTGGAGTATTTTTTTTATATCAGGTTGATCGCTTTTGCCTAAAAGGTACATGAGCACTTGATTGCCGGGATCTTGCGGATTTTCCAGATCTGACAATCGGGATGTGATTTCATAGAGTGGCTCCTCAAATGAGGCCTTTTGCGAAGCCTTATGGAAAAAGCGCTCATTTATTTTGTCGAGCCTTTCCTTCAACACCCAACTGAAAAGTTCGTCTTTGCTTTTTACATAATGGAAAATGGCTCCTTTAGACAACCCGGAACGCTCCATAATGTCATGGAGTGTTGTATTGGTGCATCCTTTTTCATAAATTAATTCTTTCACAGCATCCAATAGCAATCGCTTCGTTTGCTCTCGTTTTTGTTCACGCTTCAATTATGTGCCTCCTTTCGAGGGTATAGGAGTATTTATCATTAATTATAAATACCGACCGTCGGTTTGTAAATAAAAATTTTATTGGCCAGATAAAATGATCGATTGTGAGATTCCGTGTTGGCATGATGATGATTCGATTGAAAAGAGATAGGCTCGAGCCTGTTTCCTTAAGTGCAGAATTTTGGAGAGGGATAACTGAAAGGGGGAATCTATTTCAGAAAAACGGGGATAGAACACGTATTAAAGAAATTCAACTTTTAGGAAGTTGGTGATTACGTGCGCATCATAGATCCAATATCTCAACTGTCGTCGACCTCCAGTAGCGTCAAAAACCCGGGGGATCGACGACAGTTTTCTAACCGCCAGAATCCCTACAGCGATCAGAAAAAGAAGCTATTGCTCGAACTTTGAGATACGTTTATAATGACATTGTATCCATTTTCCAAATGCTGATTTAATTATGGATTGTGGGGGTTTTTATCTTAACTATGAGGGATTGAAACTCAGATCTCCCTTGGTCATCTATGCATTTCCCTACCGTTTTTATCTTAACTATGAGGGATTGAAACTCTATGATCATCTATCTATGTCACTGAATGGACCTCTGTCAATAGATTGGACAGCCAGAATCGAGAAAATTACGCAATTTGACCGTACATTTGTTCGTATTGAAAAGGTGTAAGATACCCGATAGCGGAATGTACGCGTTTCCGGTTGTAGAAA
>NZ_LPUG01000033.1:0-22460 GCF_001560855.1 Anoxybacillus sp. P3H1B
CCATTGCATAAGCAAGTAAGATCCCTTGAAGATGACGAGGTAGATAGGTCCGAGGTGGAAGCGTGGCGACACGTGCAGCTGACGGATACTAATCGATCGAGGACTTAACCAATACGAAAAGGGGAGCAAGCTCGCTTGCATCCATAGGGCGTTCAAGCTTCTGACGGACAAGTCAGGAGACTTGGACAGAAGAAGCGGAAACGACCGTAGGATGCAGCTTGCGGAACTAGACAATACGAAAAGCGGAGCTAGACATCAAGAAAAGCACCGCCTATCCTTTCTTCTCTGATCTGTTATCTAGTTTTGAAGGAGCCATCCTTCGAATAGTCTAGTGACGATGGCGGAGAGGTCACACCCGTTCCCATCCCGAACACGGAAGTTAAGCTCTCCAGCGCCGATGGTAGTTGGGGCTAACGCCCCTGCAAGAGTAGGACGTTGCTAGGCTATCCTTTGTTTTTTTATAAATGTTGTTTGAATGATTTTATTGCCGCGGGGTGGAGCAGTCTGGTAGCTCGTCGGGCTCATAACCCGAAGGTCGCAGGTTCAAATCCTGCCCCCGCAACCAAAACAAAATGGTCCCGTAGTGTAGTGGTTAACATGCCTGCCTGTCACGCAGGAGATCGCGGGTTCGAGTCCCGTCGGGACCGCCATTGCTAGCGAAACAATGGGTTTCGTGTTTTTTTATGCCTTTTTCTGCTTTTTCACCCATTCCCCCTTTTTGATGAATAGAACCATTTTATTAACATCCTTAAGAATCCGAACTCTTAAGGATGTTTTATCTTTATTTGTCTCATGCAATATACTACACGGTATCATGAGCTTATCAGTAACCAGTAACATGTCTACCAGCCGCAAGAGTATCCCTGCAAATCCCATATAGACAGTGAAGAAGCTTTAGCTGAGGGCGTAAAAAAGATTTCTTACCATTACCAATATTTCTACTCTGATGACCAAAGCCCCTCTTGCTAACAAAATAAGTTTCTCTTTTTAGCGTCTATCATCTATCCAACACTGGAATCGGAAAGCGTTCAACAAACAAATTTCTGCTGATATCATAAGAAAGTAGCACCAGTTTACCGGAATGTGATACAATTTCAAGCGCAGGCAATAAAATTTAGTTAATGGTAGAACAAGCAGTTATAATCAAGTTTAAATCAGGTACGTTGGTTCACCAAAAGAAACTCTCTCAAGTTTTCTTTTTGATTAGTCTGCCAAATTGCTTAGCGATTAGACATGATTTCATATTCCTAACATAAATGTTGAACAACTTACTGAAAAATAAATCGACCTGTGGGGATATTGTTGAAGGAAATCCATATTTCTGTTGGGTACGTGAAAATGGCAAACAATGATTAAAGTTAGGTGACAGATGATGGCGATTTATGAATTAGTTATGCACTCAGCCGAGGAAACCATGGAATTTGCTGTTAGGCTGTCAGAACAATTGCAGCCAAAAGATGTGATTGCCTTAGAAGGAGATTTAGGAGCAGGAAAAACAACGTTTACGAAAGGGCTAGCTAAAGGGCTAGGCATTACGCGAGCCGTCAGCAGTCCGACTTTTACGATCGTCAAGGAATATAAAGGACGTCTCCCGCTTTATCATATGGATGTATACCGTTTGGAGGATACGTTTGAAGACTTGGGGTTCGACGAGTATTTTGAAGGTGATGGCGTTACCGTGATCGAATGGGCTCATTTGATTAAGCCCCAGCTTCCTGATGAATTATTGTATATCCATCTTTATCATCATGGAGATCAGGAAAGAAAAATGGTATTGGAACCCATTGGAAAACGATATGAACAGTTATGCAAGGAGATTATAGAGGGATGAAAGTATTAGCGATTGATACATCGAATGCTGCTTTGGGCGTTGCCTTAGTGGAAGGTTCGGTCGTTAAAGGGGAAATCCTCACAAATATCAAAAAGGATCATTCCACCCGCTTAATGCCCGCTGTCCAACTGTTATTGGAAAATTGCCAAGTTACACCTCAAGAACTCGATTTAATTGTTGTAGCGAAGGGACCAGGCTCTTATACAGGTGTACGCATTGGTGTTACAGTTGCCAAAACGTTAGCCTGGTCATTGAATATTCCGATTGTAGGGGTATCTAGCCTTGAAGTGCTCGCTGCCAATGGACATTATTTTAATGGGTTGATTTGCCCTTTATTTGACGCAAGAAGAGGGCAAATTTATACAGGGTTGTATCGTTATCATGGTAATCAGCTAGAATGTGTAGAAAGCGACCGAATTGTGCTATCAAGTGGATGGGCGCAATGGTTGCGGGAAAAACAGGAGCCAGTTTTATTTTTGGGCGGAGATGTTGCTCTCCATCAAGATATATTAACAGGGGTGCTCGGTTCATTAGCAGTGTTTGGCCCACCAGCGTTACAATTGCCGCGTCCAAGCGAATTGGCTTTTTTGGGGATGAATAGAACATCAGAGGATGTTCACTCATTTGTCCCTAATTATGTGCGCTTAGCTGAAGCGGAAGTTAATTGGCTTGCTAGGCAGAAGGAGCAAGAAAGCCATGGAAATTAATTTTCGGATGATGACGTTAAATGATATCGATGGTGTACTAGCGATCGAAAAGGCGTCATTTACGCTTCCGTGGAGCCGTGAAGCATTTTATAATGAGCTTGTTCACAATCAATATGCGAAGTATGTCGTCATGGAGCATAATGGGCATATGATTGGTTATTGTGGGATGTGGGTTGTTATTGACGAAGCGCATATTACCAATGTGGCTGTATTACCGGAGTATCGCGGTAAAAAGTTAGGCGAAGCGCTTATGAGAATGATGATGGAAATGGCTAGACAGCTGGGGGCGATAACGATGACGCTGGAGGTGCGTGTTTCCAATCATGTCGCACAGTCATTGTATCGAAAGCTCGGATTTTTAAATGGAGGCATTCGGAAGAAATATTATCCAGATAATCAAGAAGATGCTCTTGTAATGTGGGTGAAATTAAGATGAACAAAGATGTATATGTACTTGGAATTGAAACAAGCTGTGATGAAACAGCTGCAGCTATAGTGAAAAATGGAAAAGAAATCATGGCGAATGTGGTGGCTTCGCAAATTGAAAGCCATAAGCGATTTGGCGGTGTTGTTCCAGAGGTAGCCTCACGTCACCATGTGGAGCAAATTACCCTTGTGATCGAGAAAGCGATGCACGAAGCCAATCTATCTTTTGCAGAGTTAGATGCTATTGCAGTCACACAAGGGCCGGGGCTTGTCGGAGCTCTTTTAATTGGGGTAAATGCTGCCAAGGCGCTCGCTTTTGCGCATCAGCTGCCATTAGTCGCTGTGCATCATATCGCTGGGCATATTTATGCCAATCGTCTTGTGACGGAAATGAAGTTTCCGCTGCTGGCACTTGTTGTTTCTGGGGGGCATACAGAGCTTGTATATATGAAAGAGCATGGCTCATTTGAAGTGATTGGCGAAACAAGGGATGATGCAGCTGGAGAGGCGTATGACAAAGTAGCTCGAGCGTTGCGGTTGCCATATCCAGGGGGCCCGCACATCGATCGGTTGGCTCATGAGGGAAGAGCGACGCTCGATTTACCGAGAGCCTGGCTGGAGGACGGCTCATATGACTTTAGTTTTAGCGGGTTGAAATCGGCGGTCATTAATACGCTGCATAATGCCGAGCAACGAGGCGAAACAATAGAAATCCAAGATATGGCGGCAAGCTTTCAGGAAAGTGTCATCGATGTACTAGTCACCAAAACGATCAAAGCAGCTCAAGAATATCATGTGCGCCAAGTTTTGTTAGCTGGGGGAGTAGCGGCAAATCGAGGGCTCAGGACGGCGCTGGAACAGAAAATGGCCGAGCTGCAGGAGGTAGAGCTTGTCATTCCGCCGTTGTCTCTTTGTACGGATAATGCTGCGATGATTGCAGCAGCTGGAACGATATTGTTTGCACATGGAAAACGAAGCGAGCTATCGTTAAATGCTGATCCTGGTCTTGAATTGGAGTAAGACCAAAAATCCTCTGCGTAGTCAAGAGGATTTTTTTTGAGAAAATGTTTAGTTGTTAATATAATTATCCACATATTGTGGGTAATGTGGAAAACTTATCATGAATTAGGAATACCAAGTTATCTTTAACCACAATTTTTTGTGAGTATTTTTAGACTTTTTTGTGGATATTGTGGAAAATACGGTGAATAACTTAATTTAAAAGAAAAATTCTGTGTAAAAAAATGTGGATAGTTTTATTGGAGAATCCCCTTCTATTGCTTTTATAGCAATAGAAGGGGATCAAAATATTATAGTAAAAGTGTGTTAATCGACTAATAAACGATGTTAACAGTCTTTTCGATAAAGGCGGCTTGAAGATGGTGCAAAATGGTATAGGATCGTTATTGCTTTATTCAATGTTTATGATGGAGTCCGGGTCCCTTTATGTTCGGCTAGGGATGTATGGAGTTCTTCCCATTCTTCGATTAAGGCTTCTAAGGTTTCTTTCATCATTTCAATTTCTTTAGTGAGTTCTTGTGCCTTTTGAAAATCTCCATAGATTTCGGGATCGCATAATTGCTGTTCGCTCTCGCTGATGCTGTCTTCTAATTGACTAATTTCATTTTCAATTTCTTCAATTCGTTTTTTTCGTTGTCGTTCTAGTCTCTTTGTTTCCTTGTCGAGTTCGTATTGCTTCTTTATGGAAGCTCCTCCTTTATTATGCTTCCGTTGCTTCTCCTCTTCCTGAAGCTGCTTCAGTTCAAGCATTTCTGCTTTTTTATGAAGGTAATAATCATAATCTCCTAAATATTCAACGACTCCTTCTTGAGTGAGCTCGTACACTTTGGTAGCAATGCGGTTAATGAAATAACGGTCGTGCGATACAAAAAGAATGGTTCCGGGATAATCAATTAACGCGTTTTCGAGCACTTGTTTACTATCTAGATCCAAATGGTTAGTAGGCTCGTCTAAAATCAGGAAATTTGCTTTTTGCATCATGAGCTTGGCTAATGCCAGTCGTGCTTTTTCCCCGCCGCTTAATGCAAATACCGGCTTTAGAACGTCATCGCCAGAAAATAGAAAATTGCCTAATACGGTACGAATTTCTTTTTCTGTTTTTTGCGGATACTCATCCCAAAGCTCATCAAGCACTCGTTTATTTGATGATAAGTCTGCTTGATTCTGGTCATAATAGCCGATTTGTACGTTGGAGCCATACCGTAAGTTACCGTTTTGTATCTGAATTTTGTTTACAATTGCCTTAAGCAGTGTCGATTTTCCGATCCCGTTTGGTCCGACAAGGGCAATGCTATCGCCTTTAGTAATGCGGAATTGTACACCGCGGATCACAGGTTCATTAGGTGTATAACCAACGGAAAGGTTTTCGGCAATTAATACTTCATTTCCGCTTGGGCGCTCAATCTCAAAGGAAAAATTGGCTGATTTTTCTTCAGATATGGGTTTATCGATTCGTTCCATTTTTTCAAGCTGTTTACGGCGACTTTGTGCTCGTTTAGTTGTAGAAGCGCGAGCGATATTTCGTTGGATGAAGTCCTGTAACTTTGCCATTTCCTCTTGTTGTTTTTCATACAGCTTCCATTCGCGCTCAAGGTCTTCTGCTTTTTGCTGTAAATATTTACTGTAGTTTCCGATATATTTTTTTATGCTTGTCCGCGATAATTCATACACCTGTGTCACTACTTTGTCAAGAAAATAACGATCGTGCGAAACGATTAAAATAGCTCCTGGATATGTTTGCAAGTATTGCTCAAGCCATGTTAAAGTTTCGATATCTAAATGGTTTGTTGGTTCGTCCAAAATAAGAAGATCTGGTTTCATTAACAGCATTTTGCCCAGCGCCAAGCGGGTTCGTTGTCCACCGCTAAGCGATTGAACAAAAGTAGTGGTGTAATCATATTCAGAAAATCGCAGTCCATGCAAAACGGAACGAATGTCTGCTTCGTATTGGTATCCCCCTTGGTCTTTAAATTTTTCTTGCAGGATATCATATTCTTTTAGCAATTTATCGTAACGTTTTGGGTCTGCAAGAAGATCGGGATCTCCCATCTGCTGTTCCATTGTGCGCAGCTCTTGTTCCATTGCTTTTAATGGGGAAAACACGGTCATCATTTCCTCCCATATTGATAGGGTGGAATCGAGGCCGCTATCTTGGGCAAGATAACCGATCGTGACGTCTTTAGGTTTGATGATTTCCCCGCTGTCATATGACAGTTCGCCAGCCATGATTTTAAGTAGCGTTGATTTTCCCGCTCCGTTTCTTCCGACGAGAGCGATGCGGTCTTTTGACTGTATTTCTAATTTTATATTCGATAAAATAAGATCAGCGCCAAAATATTTAGAAAGTTGTCGTATTTGTAAAATGATCATTGTTTTTCACCTCTCGTTTTACTAGTGTATCGCAAGAGCTTTTACTTGGGCAATAAAACGAGTTAGAAAAGACAGACGGGAAAAAATAGTGTATAGTTTATAAGTGGAGGAGATATTATTGGCATCTTTTACGCATTTTAATGAACAAGGCCGCGCCAAAATGGTCGATATTACCGAAAAGGCGGATAGCGTGCGTGTGGCGGTGGCTCGGACAAGTATTACGGTGAGCCAGGAGATTTATGAAGGAATTGTCAGCCATTCTGTAAAAAAGGGAGATGTCCTTGCGGTTGCTCAAGTCGCTGGTATTATGGCGGCTAAAAAAACTGCTGATCTTATTCCCATGTGCCATCCTTTAATGTTAAAAGGAGTCGATATTCAATTCGAATGGAGGATGCATGAACAGAGCTGTGAGCTGATCATTACAGCGACTGTGAAAACGAAAGGGAGCACAGGGGTAGAGATGGAAGCGCTCACGGCTGCTTCGGTCTGTGCGCTTACGGTTTATGATATGTGCAAAGCGTTGGATAAAGGAATGGTGATTGGGCCAACATATCTCGTAGAAAAAGCCGGAGGGAAATCCGGACACTACCAGCGTAAAGCAAAGTAAGACGGTTTAAGTGAATGCGGGGGATTTATCATGAGCAATGAACAGCCGAAAATTCCACAGGCAACTGCTAAGCGATTACCACTATACTATCGTTTTTTAAAAAATTTATATGCTTCAGGAAAACAGCGAGTATCTTCAGCTGAATTAAGCGAAGCCGTTAAAGTCGATTCAGCAACCATTCGGCGTGATTTTTCTTATTTTGGGGCTCTTGGAAAAAAGGGTTATGGGTATAATGTTAGTTATTTATTATCGTTTTTTCGCAAGACGCTTGATCAAGATGAAATCACGGAAGTGGCGTTAGTCGGAGTCGGAAATCTAGGAACAGCATTTTTAAATTATAATTTTATGAAAAATAATAATACAAAGATCGTGATGGCTTTTGACGTCGATCAAGCAAAAGTAGGGACAGAAGTGGGTGGAGTGCCTGTTTATCACTTAAATCAACTGGAAGAACTCATCCATGAACAAATTTCTGTGGCGATTTTAACCGTTCCAGCGCATGCTGCGCAGTCTATTACGGATCGTCTTGTGCAGAAGGGAATCAAAGGCATTTTGAATTTCACTCCTGCACGCCTAAATGTGCCGGAAAACATCCGGGTGCATCATATTGATTTGGCCATTGAGCTACAGTCGCTTGTATATTTTTTAAAGAATTACCCATCTGAATCAAATGGAGTGAACTCATTGTGAAATATTTACTTATTTTGCTTGTTATTGTCTTATTGTTTGGGACGAAAAAACTTCCAGAGCTGGGGAAATCGCTCGGCCAGTCGCTAAAAGAATTTAAGAGTGCGACGAAGGGATTAACGGATGAAGAAGAAAACAACAAAAAAGCGTAACGATGAACGGTAGGATGGTTCCATATGAGCGATAAAGAAATGTCTGTATATGAACATCTTGGGGAATTAAGAAAACGATTGATTATTGTGCTGATTTTTTTTGCTATTGCTTTGACTGCCAGCTTCTTTCTTGTCGAGCCTGTGATTCGGTATTTGCAACAGGCTGATGAAGCAAGAGAGTTAACGATGAATGCCTTTCGATTGACCGATCCGATTAAAATTTATATGCAATTTGCATTTGTCATCGCTTTGATTATGACCGCACCGGTTTTGCTTTATCAAATTTGGGCCTTCGTCAGCCCTGGACTATACGAAAAAGAGAGAAAAGTGACACTTAGCTATATTCCATTGTCATTATTTTTATTTTTAAGCGGCATTAGCTTTGCCTATTTTGTTTTGTTTCCATTTGTCGTCCGTTTTATGCAAGACTTGGCGACAGATCTAGGCATCAATCAAGTAATTGGCATTAACGAATATTTTACGTTTTTGCTTCAGCTTGTATTGCCGTTTGGTGCGTTATTTCAATTGCCGGTGATCGTTATGTTTTTAACGCGTCTTGGGTTGATTACCCCTTTTTTACTGTCAAAAGGGAGAAGGTATGCGTATTTGCTTTTATTAATTGTAGCAGCGATCATAACCCCTCCAGATGTAATATCACAATTAATTGTAATGATTCCGTTGTCTTTTTTATATGAAGTGAGCATATGGATCTCAAGAATCGCCTATCGAAAAGTGCTTTTAGCGGAACAAGCAAGGGCTGACTTAAAATGAACGTCAGCCCTTTTTATTTTTGTTGATTTCGAATTCTAATATATAGGGTGATCAGTCGCAAAAATACACCGAAGTCTAAAGTGGCCAAGACCATTAAGGCAACGGTAGAGAAATTCCATATGCTCTCATGGGCGCTTTGAGTGGCTAAATAAGTGAATAAAGCCCCCATTAGAAAGTAGAACAACGCGGTGCTTAAAGGTGAAATTCTCATAATGAAAAGCCCCCAAATATAAATTGCATCTTGTCGGTTTCTTTTATGATTTGTTCGATATGATCAGCAAAGACGGTTTGCATCACGACAACGAACGTATTCATTGTCACATGAGCAAAGATCGGAACGAAAATACGCTTTGTTTTGGCATAAAGAAAAGCAAATGTAAATCCCATGGTTGAATACAGGAGAAGGTGTTCAAGCTCCATATGGACGACTGCGAACAATAAGGAACTAATCGTAGCCGCAATCAAGAAATTATACTTATTATACAGGGTGCCAAAGATAATTTTACGAAAAATCACTTCTTCTAGAATGGGCCCAATAACAGATGTGACGATCACAAGGGCCGGAGTGAGGCGAATAATTTCAATAATGGTTTTCGTATTTTCCGATCCTGCCTGAATGCCGAATAGACGATATTCAATATTGGCCGCAATGCCTTGGGCAAATAGCGCCAAAAAGAAGCCCCCAATCGCCCACACCCACGCGACAGATAATGGAGCACGATCGCGTTCATGGCGCTGCTTGATATCGTTGCGAAGGAAAAAGAGAACAAGAAAAAAGGTAATCGAAAAGCTGATGACGGCCCAATAGCCTGAGGCTGCTTCTACTGCATTATGAGAATGTGCTCCGACCCCAAGAAATACTAAGAGCGGGACGCCAGCTATACTAGATAGCTGCATGATGACATATGCTATAATGACATACCAATATTGCCGTTTCAATGGAAAATTCCCCTTTGCTAAAAAGTAATCGCTGCTTTTCGTATTGTAGCACATATTGGAGAAAAATAATGATTAAAATGTTTGAAATGGTAAGACAACAGGGGAGCGCGCTTTAGATGATTGAAGGATATAAAGCCAAGAATGTGGTAATCTTATGTTGGCGGAAAAGTTTTCAGTCTGTAAACGGAGCTGTATGATGAAGCTTTTCGTTATGAGATTTCGCCATGCTATTCGATTCATCAACGCTCGGTTAACGTTTTTAATTTTTCGTTTTGGTGGTCGAACTACGCTGCTTCACCAAACCATCAATGGCTTTAGCAACAATGTTGTTCGACCGGCTGACCGTTGAAATGCTTGCATGTGGACATCATTCGATTTATTTCATATTTCAAGTTGTTTGGATTAGACAATCCCCCTTTCCTAAGTAAAGGATAGGAAAAAAATTGAGCATAATCCACCAAAAAACCTCCCACCTCTACACAAAGTGTAGGTGAGGGAGGTTGATCTCCCATGAAAAATTCCCAGCAGAATGAACGAGCAGAGAAAAAGGAGAATGAAATGGTCTACCTGAAGGATCTCAGATTCCTTCGGGCGACAAATTTGATGTTTATATTTGCAGGAATGTGACATAATTGAAAAGGGTGCACAAAGTTGCAGATTTTTTTTGTATTTTTTACTTGCAAAAAAAAGGGAAGTTCATTAATATTATAAGTGTGTTAGCACTCGTTGATGATGAGTGCTAATAAAATGAGAATAAAAATTTTTGTTGAGGAGGTTGTTTTCCGTGTTAAAGCCATTAGGTGATCGCGTTGTGATTGAGCTTGTCCAAACAGAAGAAAGAACAGCAAGCGGTATTGTGTTACCAGACACTGCAAAAGAAAAACCGCAAGAAGGAAAAGTAGTGGCTGTTGGTACAGGACGTGTGCTTGACAGCGGTGAGCGTGTAGCTCCGGAGGTAGCTGTGGGCGATCGCATTATCTTCTCAAAATATGCAGGAACAGAAGTAAAATACGAAGGCAAGGAATATTTAATTTTGCGTGAAAGCGATATTTTGGCTGTCGTTGGTTAATCATTTCGTACGGCTTTCATAACATAGATATTTCAACAAATACTTAATGAAAATTTAGATTGCTGGAGGAGGTAATGGTTCATGGCAAAAGAAATTAAATTCAGTGAAGAAGCTCGTCGCGCGATGCTACGCGGTGTTGATAAATTAGCAGATGCAGTAAAAGTAACATTAGGTCCTAAAGGGCGCAACGTTGTATTAGAGAAAAAATTCGGTTCTCCATTAATTACAAATGATGGTGTCACGATTGCAAAAGAAATCGAATTAGAAGATCCATTTGAAAACATGGGTGCGAAGCTTGTTGCTGAAGTAGCAAGCAAAACAAACGACGTTGCTGGTGACGGTACAACGACTGCAACTGTATTAGCTCAAGCGATGATCCGTGAAGGCTTAAAGAACGTAACAGCTGGCGCAAACCCAATGGGTATCCGCAAAGGTATCGAAAAAGCGGTGGCTGTCGCAGTTGAAGAGTTGAAAGCAATCTCTAAACCAATCGAAGGCAAAGACTCTATTGCTCAAGTTGCTGCGATTTCTGCGGCTGATGAAGAAGTAGGCCAATTAATCGCAGAAGCAATGGAGCGCGTAGGTAACGACGGTGTTATTACATTAGAAGAATCCAAAGGCTTTACAACAGAATTAGATGTTGTTGAAGGAATGCAATTTGACCGCGGTTACGCTTCTCCATACATGATTACTGATACGGAAAAAATGGAAGCAGTATTAGACAATCCATACATCTTAATTACTGATAAGAAAGTTTCAAACATTCAAGAAATCTTGCCTGTATTAGAGCAAGTCGTGCAACAAGGCAGATCATTGCTTATCATTGCTGAAGATGTTGAAGGTGAAGCGCTTGCGACACTAGTTGTGAACAAGCTTCGCGGAACATTTACAGCTGTTGCTGTTAAAGCTCCTGGCTTTGGTGACCGCCGCAAAGCGATGCTGGAAGATATCGCGATTTTAACTGGCGGTGAAGTGATCACTGAAGAATTAGGTCGTGACTTAAAGTCTGCAACTATTGCATCTCTTGGCCGCGCTGCAAAAGTGGTTGTAACAAAAGAGCATACAACCATCGTAGAAGGTGCGGGCGAATCTGATCAGATTAAAGCACGCATCAATCAAATTCGTGCTCAATTAGAAGAAACTACTTCTGAATTTGACCGTGAAAAATTACAAGAGCGCTTAGCGAAATTAGCTGGCGGCGTAGCAGTAATCAAAGTTGGTGCTGCTACAGAAACAGAATTAAAAGAACGCAAATTGCGCATTGAGGACGCTCTTAACTCTACACGCGCGGCTGTTGAAGAAGGTATCGTAGCCGGCGGTGGTACAGCGCTATTAAACGTATATAATAAAGTAGCTGAAATCAAAGCAGAAGGCGATGAAGCAACTGGTGTGAAAATCGTTCTTCGCGCGATTGAAGAACCAGTACGTCAAATTGCGCAAAATGCTGGTTTAGAAGGTTCTGTTATCGTTGAACGCTTGAAAAAAGAACAACCTGGTATCGGCTTCAATGCAGCAACTGGCGAATGGGTGAACATGATCGAAGTAGGTATAGTTGACCCTACAAAAGTAACTCGTTCTGCGCTTCAAAACGCAGCATCTGTTGCCGCTATGTTCTTAACAACGGAAGCCGTTGTCGCTGACAAGCCAGAAGAAAACAAAGGCGCTGGCGCTGGAATGCCTGACATGGGCGGAATGGGCGGCATGATGTAATCATTGCCTAAATATCTTGGAACACTGGGGTTTCCCGGTGTTCCTTTTCTTTTTTGCCCACGAAATCGTCATCAATTGTCTAGAAGGCTTCTCGTAAGTTTTGCAGACCGAATCCCATTCTATTAAGCTTACATGGAAGAGCAGAACGTTTGGCATCATCAAGAGTCAGGCTGAAGCATTTTAACTTCCCTTCGAAAGAAGGCCCCCACTTCTAAGCGAAGCGTAGGTGGTGGGAGTATGTCCCCTCTAGTCATTAGTTATCTGACAAAGGAATCAAAAAAGCGATCATCTTTATGATGGTTGTGTTTCATCCATAAACTTCGACGGTCTTCATTTGGCTCAAAAGCGGTTCGTTTTTTCTCCTTATTACAACCTTTCTTTTGTTGACGGCAAGAGCGGTCCAACAGCCGTCCGTTTCCTTATGATAGAAAATAAAATGAACAGGTAGGACAACTTATGTTGCTGAGCGATTTCCGGCATCTTGTAATGAAGGGCTATGATCCTTTTGAATGTTGAATAATCAATGATTCGTGTTATGATTTTAGTAAAGACGAAATTTTCAGAAGAGATCAATCAAAACAAGGAGTTGAGATTTATTAGGTGAATAATAGTAGTGATAGACCTGATTTTTTATAAAAAGATGATCCGAGTAGCCGAGCATGTGAAAACAATAAAATCTATATAAAATAAATCATGCAGCTTAAAAACGGACCCAATCATTCTAGAAGGTAAGGTGACGGATGTTTTCACTAGTCAGAGAAGCTTGTGGCTAACCTCTTTTAGAGGCTCATCCTTCCAAAAATAAAATAACCGATTTCTTTTATTAAGAAAGAGATGGTCCTAGCATTCTAATCACCAAATGGTGCTGTCATGAATCATGATTAAGAACATTTCATTAGAGGAGAATGAACATGCCAAAAAACGAAGAATTACATCCGGTCATTGGTACAATGGTTGAAAATATCGAAAAGGTGATCGTGGGAAAAAGAGAGGTTGCTACATTAAGCATTGTTGCGCTGTTAGCGCGTGGACATGTGTTGCTGGAGGATGTTCCGGGTGTTGGAAAGACGATGCTTGTTCGCGCATTGGCAAAATCCGTGAGCGCCCAATTTAAGCGGATTCAGTTTACGCCGGACTTGCTTCCAAGCGATGTGACCGGCGTATCGATTTATAATCCAAAAGAAGGCCAATTTGAATATAAACCAGGTCCCGTTATGGGGAATATTATTTTGGCTGATGAAATTAATCGAACGTCTCCTAGAACGCAATCGGCCTTGCTAGAGGCGATGGAGGAGGGAAGCCTAACGGTGGATGGTGTAACAAGGCCATTGCCGCGTCCTTTTTTTGTTATGGCGACGCAAAACCCCATTGAATATGAAGGAACCTACCCTCTTCCTGAAGCGCAGCTCGATCGTTTTTTGCTGAAGCTAAACATGGGATATCCCTCCATACAAGAAGAGATGGATATTTTGAACAAAACCGAAAAGGTGGTTCCTATTGATCAACTGCAACCAGTGATCACCATCAAAGATTTGCTTTTGTTGCAGGAAAAAGTACAGGAAGTGTATGTAGATGAACGTGTGAAACGCTATATTGTTGAAATCGTCCAACGAAGCCGTTCCCATGAGTCGATCTATTTAGGAGTCAGTCCGCGTGGATCGGTGGCATTAATGAAAGCTGTACAAGCATACGCATTCGTGCATGGACGTGATTTTGCCCTTCCAGATGATGTGCAATCTTTAGCTCCTTATGTCCTTGCGCATCGGATCATTTTGAAAGCTCATGCGAAATTTGATGGAATTTCTGCAGGGCATATCATTAGTGAAATTATTTCCAGAACGCCAGTGCCGGTGCAAAGGTAGGGACAGCCTGATGAAAAAACACAGGAAAAATTTGTGGCAATTCATAAGGGTGCTTGGATTGTTGGCGATTCTTTTTTCATATGCGATGTTTCAGGGAGGCTTCGTGAGCTGGTTTTTATTCTACAGTTTCCTCCCTTTTGGACTGTACGCTTTCGTTTTAATATTTTATCCCCTCCATTCGATAAAAGTAAAACGAACCTTTAATCAGAAGGTGTATTATTACGCAGGTGAAAAATTGCGGGTCACTGTGCAAATCGATTTACCGCGTTTTTTTCCGCTCATTTATATACTAGCCGAAGAAAAGCTGCCGCCGTCCTTAGCAAAAATGACGCCTTTTCGTACAGTGTTAATGCCCTTAGGACGGCGTATGTGCACATATGTATATGAAATGGATGAATTGCCGCGTGGAGAGCATATTTTCTCGGCCATTCATTTCAAAATCACCGATTTACTGGGAATGGTGGCAAAAGAAGCGATCGTTTCCACTGAAGATAGCATCCTTGTCTATCCGCGCTATGTCGAAATGAACGCTCGGAAAATGGGACAACAGTTGGATGACGGGTCTGTTGTATCGCCGCTTCCGCTCCATCGCGATACGGCAATGGCGATCGGCGCTCGCGAGTATACACAAGGAGACCGCTTTTCATGGATTCATTGGAAAGCATCGGCACGAAAAAACGAATTGATGACAAAAGATTTTGAAGAAAGGCAGAGCGAGGATCTTATGGTCTTTTTGGATCGCACTCCTACAGCCTTATTTGAAGAGGTTGTCACATTTACCGCTTCCTTTGTTCGAATGACGGTAAAAGCAGGAGTGAAAACCGGTCTCGTATCGGTAGGAAGGGATCGCATCGTGATTCAAGCGCAAAATGGAGAGACGCATTTACAGCGGTTATTTTATCACTTAGCGAAAGTGGCCTGTGATAGTCAGGAATCATTTGCACGCATCATGTATCGTGAGACTATGCAGTGGCCGTTATCGTTTTCCTTTTGCTGCATCACGTCGCAGCTGTATAAAGAAACTGCTTCCATCATGGCTGATTTAGCTTCGAAAAATCGCCGCGGTACGGTGGTTTTAATCAAAAAAGCAGAAGGCCAACTATCGAAAGAGGAGCGAGAATGGATCGAGATGCTTAGAAAAAAAGGGGTCACTGTAAAGGTAACGATGCCCCAGCACTTTGCTAATGCTTTCGTTGAGGGTGGGAAGTAAACGTGGAACAAAGCCGGATCAAAACATTTGCATACTATTTGTTCGCTTTTTGGCTGCTATGGGAATGGCTTGCGCCGCTAAATGTTGTATCGGATACAAAAAATATTCAAGTGTTTATTGTATTTGTTGCTTTTTACTTTCTTTTAGAGCTGTTGCGAGTGCCGCTCTGGCTGTCGGTATGTCTAAAAATCGGTTATCTTTTCTATGCGCTTAACGATTTGTTTTTTCATGCTCCATTTTTGTCCTTCCAATGGCTTTTCATGTTTGGAGAAGAAGCCGTTTATCATCTTTCATTAATCCGTCATTTTCAATGGGAAGACATGACCGATCGATTTCGTACTTTCCTATTTTTTCTGATGCTGTGGATGATGTGCTATCTTGTGCAATATTGGCTTGTTAAACAGAAACGGATCTGGCTGTTTTTAGTGATGACTTTTATCTATGTCGCGGTGCTGGACACGTTTACCCCTTTTTCGGGGACTGGGGCGATTGTCCGGCTGGTAGGAGCAGGTTTTTTTCTATTAAGCTGGCTCCATTATGAGCGTTTGCCAGCAGCAAAGCAGCCTGCAAAGTGGTTGGTCATGGGGGCTTTCGCAGTAGGCGCTGCACTGCTTTGCGGGTACGCGGGCCCTAAGCTGGCTCCTCAATGGCCTGATCCTGTTGCATTTATTAAAAGCTATGCAGCGGAGGACCGCGAACAAGATCCGAACCAGTTTGCTGTTAAAAAGATCGGTTATGGAAACAATGATTCGCAATTAGGCGGTCCGTTCATTGCTGATAATACCGTCGTTTTTACAGCGGAGGATGAAGAAACTCATTATTGGAGAGTGGAAACAAAGGATATTTATACGGGAAAAGGGTGGAATATTAGTGACAGTGTTCAAGTGAAGACATTTGAACAAGAGAATAACGTTCATCAATGGTTTGAAAATAGCGTTGAGAAAAAGCGGTTGGCAGCGCATGTGCGGATGGTTCAGCCGGCTTCTTATTTGGTTTATCCAGAGGGATTAAAAACCATTCATGCTTCAAAAGATATCGTCTTTCGCATGGAAGCGGCCAATGAAAAAATTTATCCGACAGATCGTGAGTCTTATCTTGTTCCTTTGCAGGAATATGAATTGACTTATGAATATCCGACCTTTTCGATTGAAAAATTGAAAGTCTCCCCTCCAGTAACAGATGAACAGATCTTAAAAAGGTATACACAACTTCCGGATCATTTGCCGAAAAGAGTTCAAGAGCTGGCTCAGCAAATTACAAAACAAGCAGCAACAACTTATGAAAAGGTAAAAGCCATTGAGCAATATTTTCATTTGAACGGTTTTGCCTATGAAACAAAGGATGTAGCTGTGCCAAGAAGAAATCAGGATTATGTCGATCAATTTTTATTTGAGACGAAAAAAGGGTATTGTGATAATTTTTCAACGGCCATGATTGTCTTGCTTCGTTCGATCGATATTCCCGCACGCTGGGTAAAGGGCTATACATCGGGGCAATGGGTCGATGAAACAGACAACGGCAAAGATCTATATCGAGTGACGAACAATAATGCCCATTCATGGGTGGAGGTATATTTTTCTAGAATTGGCTGGGTTCCATTTGAACCAACTCAAGGGTTTAATAATCCATACGAGTTTACGGAAGCTGAATCAGCTGTCGAATCAACTCCAGTTCCTGAACAGCAGCAAACACAAACGGCGCCGAATCGTACAAGGCTGGAGGAACAACTGCAGCAGGATCGTCTTTCATCATCGCCGCAGCAGAACCAAGAACGCTTGCTTTCGATCGTCAATTGGAAGAGCGTTTTATCTCTAACGGTTTCGTTGATGGTTCTTACTATTCTGTTATATGGAACAAGAAGAAAATGGTGGCCGTATATCACATTGCTCCAGTTTAAATATCGGCATGGTGGAGATACATTTGTGAAAGCTTATGACGCATTGCTCCGCCATCTGAAAAGCTGCGGTTTAAAACGGAAGGAAGGGCAGACGTTGCGCCAATACGCAGCTTACATTGATAATTGGTTTGGGACGAATGAAATGAGCCAGCTAACACAGCTATATGAACGGGTGATTTATAAAAATGAAATAGTCGATCAGCAATGGGAAGAAGTGAAAGAATTATGGGAAAATTTAATTAAAAGAATAGCATCTTGACCGTAAAGGGAAAGAGTTGATAGAATGAATTAAAATTTAAGACGAAATCCCTTCGTATATCCTCGATAATACGGTTCGAGAGTCTCTACCGGGACACCGTAAATGACCCGACTACGAAGGCAGATGATGCTCTGTGCTAGAATTCTGCCTTCGTTTTTTTATGGAAGAAGGTAAGGATTCTAGTTTTTTATTACTCGATTGAGGTGATCATTGTGCAACAAAACCATGAAATAATCGTGGTGCTTGATTTCGGAAGCCAGTATAATCAATTGATTACTCGGCGCATTCGCGAGTTCGGTGTATATAGTGAGCTTCATCCGCACACGATTACTGCCGAAGAAATTCAAGCTTTGAACGCGAAAGGAATTGTGTTTTCGGGCGGACCGAATAGCGTATACGATGAAAACGCGTTTACATGCGACCCGAAAATTTTTGAACTAGGTGTGCCGATTTTAGGAATTTGTTATGGCATGCAGTTAATGACTCACCATTTAGGCGGGAAAGTGGAAAAAGCGACACATCGGGAATATGGAAAAGCAACAATCGAGGTGCAGCACGCTTCAAAATTGTTTGAAACACTCCCTTCCGAGCAAGTCGTTTGGATGAGCCATGGAGATTTAGTAACTGAAACTCCGGCTGGATTTACGGTCGATGCGACAAGCGTCTCATGTCCGATTGCGGCGATGAGCGATGAATCAAGACAGTTTTATGCGGTGCAGTTTCATCCAGAGGTGCGCCATTCCGTCTATGGGAACGATTTATTAAAGCGCTTTGTTTTTGATGTTTGCCAATGTCGCGGGGATTGGACGATGGAAAGCTTTATTGACAATGAAGTTCGCAAAATCCGCGAGCTTGTCGGCGATAAAAAGGTGCTTTGTGCCTTAAGCGGAGGCGTTGATTCTTCTGTTGCGGCCGTGCTGGTGCATCGCGCGATTGGCGATCAATTGACATGTATTTTTGTTGATCATGGTTTGCTACGCAAAGGAGAAGCGGAAAGCGTGATGAAAACGTTCCGTGAAGGGTTTCACATGAACGTGATCAAGGTCGATGCGAAAGAGCGCTTTTTAAGCAAGTTGCATGGCGTGTCTGATCCAGAGCAAAAACGCAAAATCATTGGCAACGAATTTATTTATGTGTTTGACGATGAGGCGGCCAAGCTGGAAGGAATCGAATTTTTAGTACAGGGAACGCTGTATACGGATATTATTGAAAGCGGAACAGCGACAGCACAAACCATTAAATCGCACCATAATGTGGGCGGTTTACCGGAAGATATGAAATTCAAGCTTATTGAACCTCTTAATACTCTTTTTAAAGATGAGGTGCGTGCTCTTGGAACGGAACTAGGCATTCCTCATGAGATTGTTTGGCGTCAGCCGTTTCCGGGGCCAGGATTAGGCATCCGCGTGCTCGGCGAAGTAACGGAAGAAAAGCTGGAGATCGTGCGTGAATCAGATGCCATTTTGCGCGAAGAAATTAAAAAAGCTGGATTGGATCGTGAAATTTGGCAATACTTCACCGTTCTTCCTGACATTCGAAGCGTTGGTGTGATGGGAGATGCCCGTACGTATGATTATACAGTGGGGATTCGTGCGGTAACGTCGATTGACGGAATGACAGCAGATTGGGCACGGATTCCATGGGATGTACTTGAAATCATCTCTACACGTATTGTAAATGAAGTACCGCATGTGAATCGTGTGGTTTATGATATTACAAGCAAACCGCCTGCGACGATTGAGTGGGAATAAAAACGAACAAAAACGAACATTTTATAAAAAATGTTCGTTTTTTTATTGACCACCTTGATTTCGATTGATACAATAGAAATGCAAAAACGAATATTGTCAAAATGCGTCGTATAATCTCGGGGATATGGCCTGAGAGTCTCTACCAAGCTACCGTAAATAGCTTGACTACGGGGTATAATGAAGGAGAAAGTAGGTCTTCTTTATATGCTGTGTTAGAAGATGGTTCTTTCTTTATGTTCGTTATCCTTATAGTCAACGCTTCTGGTAGCATACCGGAAGCGTTTATTATTTTTTAAGGGGGATCGAGAAGTGAGAAAGTATTTCCGATTTGATGAACTCGGCACAAATTACCGCACGGAAATTATAGCGGGGATCACAACGTTCTTATCAATGGCTTATATTTTATTCGTCAACCCTTTTACACTTTCGTTAGGTGCGGTAGAAGACTTTCCAAATGAATTGCGGATTGACCAAGGGGCCGTGTTTGTGGCAACAGCGCTAGCGGCTGCATACGGTTCGATCATGATGGGGATTTTTGCGCGATACCCAATCGCTTTAGCGCCAGGGATGGGATTGAATGCGTTTTTTGCATTTACCGTTGTTCTTCATATGCAAATCCCTTGGCAAACAGCATTAGCTGGGGTATTTGTATCTGGAATTATTTTTACGATTCTTTCTCTGACTGGTATTCGAGAAAAAATTATTGATGCTATTCCGATCGAATTAAAATACGCGGTCGGTGCCGGAATTGGTTTGTTTATTACATTTATCGGTTTGCAAAATGCCGGAATTATTGTTGATAACTCGGCGACGCTGGTAGGATTGAGCGATTTAAAAAAAGGTGATACATTATTAGCGATTTTTGGCTTATTTATTACAGTGATTTTAATGGTGAGAAAAGTAAATGGCGGTGTTTTTTATGGCATGGTCATTACAGCGATTGTCGGTATGATCTTTGGTTTAATCAAAGTGCCGCATCAAATTGTTGGTGCGATTCCTGACATTTCACCGACGTTTGGCATGGCCATCAAGCATTTGCCAGATATTTTCTCGTGGAAAATGATAGGCGTTGTTTTAACCTTCTTTATCGTTGACTTTTTTGATGCAACAGGCACGCTCTTGGCTGTTGCGAATCAAGCAGGATTATTAAAAAATAACAAATTGCCTCGTGCAGGGAAAGCCTTGCTTGTGGATGCAACAGCTGTGTGGGTTGGTTCTATTTTCGGGACATCGACGACGACTTCTTATATCGAATCTTCCGCTGGTGTAGCAGCAGGAGGGCGTTCAGGATTTTCCGCAGTGGTGACAGGCATTCTATTCTTGCTTGCTCTCTTCTTCTCGCCGCTGTTGAGTGTTGTTACTTCAGCTGTTACTGCGCCAGCGCTGATTATTGTTGGTGTTTTGATGGCATCATCGATTGGCGAGATTGATTGGAAAAAATTCGAGATTGCGGTTCCAGCCTTCTTTACGTTGATTACAATGCCGCTTTCTTACAGCATTGCCACAGGAATTGCAGTTGGCTTTCTTTTCTATCCAATTACTATGATTTTGAAAGGCCGAGGAAAAGAAGTTCATCCGATTCTTTATGTATTGTTCTTTGTTTTTCTTGCTTACTTTGTGTTTTTAAGAGAGTAGAACAGATTGAAATGATCGAGACCAATTCGTTTAACTGCGAATTGGTCTTTTTGTTATGAACCTCCCCACCTACACTCCATTTAGAGGTGGGCGACTTCTTGTGAATGTGTTAAATCCAAATACGATAATGCCATGCTTCTATCTACAAAAAAGATTTTTGGTCCAATTTTTGGATAAATATGTTAAAATGATTTTTAATACCATATTTATCACGAAGTCTTTCGTCTCTAAGTGGAGTAAAGGTGGAAGAGGTCCGCTTATCGTAAAAACACAAGGAAAAGGGGGAATACATATGTTTATTTGTTCTATTGATCGGGATGTTTATTTGAAGTTGTTAACACGTGAAGACGCAGAGCGTTTGTTTGCTTTAGTTGACTCATGCAGACCGCATTTGCGGCGGTGGTTGCCTTGGGTTGATGCCGTGAAAGCAGTAGAAGATTCCAGAGCGTTTATTGAAGGGACTTTGAAAAAATTCGCAGCGGGCAATGGATTTGAAGCGGGAATTTGGTATAAAGGGGTACTTGCAGGGGTCATCGGTCTCCATTATATCGACCGCAACAATAGAAAGACGAGCATCGGCTATTGGTTGGGCGAACCGTTTCAGGGGCTTGGATTGATGACAAAATCATGTAAGGCTTGCATTGATTATGTTTTTCAAGAGTTGAAATTAAATCGGGTTGAAATTCGTTGCGCAGTAGAAAATCAAAAAAGCCGAGCCATTCCAGAGCGTTTAGGCTTTGTTAATGAAGGAACCATAAGAGAGGCAGAATGGCTTTATGACCATTTTGTTGACCATATTGTATACGGGATGATTGCGAGTGAATGGAGAGCCCGTTAGAAAGTGACGGATCGTGTCTCACGATTTTTTCGTTTCAATAAAAAACGGAGCATATGGAGAAATTTAGGTGCTTCATACATAATGAATACAGCCTAGGTGCGGGTGGATCGTTGCGTGCAAATGTAAACTTGCTGGATAAGGAAAATGGTCGATATGCCGCTTTAAAGAGCCATCAATGATCTAAAAGCGGCGTTCCGACCTTTATCGCGCGGATGTGTGACGAAAAGGGAAGTGGTTGTACTCGTATTTTGACCACGAGTTTTTATAAATAACTGTTCACTCATATTTATATATAGTACAAGAACAACATGAGAATGATGAATGTGCATAGCAGAAGATGAATTTTTTGATGCAATAAACATAAAAAAAATAACATAAATTTAACTATTGACTCATTACACAAATCGGTGTTATATTATTAAAGCCGTTGCGAAACGGTGTAAGAAAAATAAAAAAAAATAGTTGACACAAAAAAAGATAAATGTTATATTAATAAAGTCGCTCTTGAAAGAAAAGCGAAAATGTTCTTTGAAAACTGAACAAAACGAAGCGTTAATCGAAAAGTTTCGGTATGGCAAACCGAAATTTAGAAAATAGCCAATCAACTTTCTTTTGGAGAGTTTGATCCTGGCTCAGGACGAACGCTGGCGGCGTGCCTAATACATGCAAGTCGAGCGGACCGAATAGAAGCTTGCTTCTGTTTGGTTAGCGGCGGACGG
>NZ_LPUG01000034.1:0-53267 GCF_001560855.1 Anoxybacillus sp. P3H1B
GGTCCGCTCGACTTGCATGTATTAGGCACGCCGCCAGCGTTCGTCCTGAGCCAGGATCAAACTCTCCAAAAGAAAGTTGATTGGCTATTATTTAAATTTCGGTTGACCATACCGAAATTTTTCGATTAACGCTTCGTTTTGTTCAGTTTTCAAAGAACATTTATCTTATCGCTCACAGGCGACTTTATCAATATAACATTTGTCTTTTAGCTTGTCAACTACTTTTTTAACTATTCATTACTGTTTTTGATCGACTAAAAGCGACGTTCTTAAATATATCACTTGCACGAAAATAAATCAATAGTTTTTATTAAAAAAATAAATTAAAATCCCCCATGAATTCCTTTCACAGGGGATTTTTTAGTATAACTTTTATCTATTACGCATTTGCGGAAATAGTAATACATCACGAATCGATGGTGAATTAGTCAACAACATAACTAATCTGTCGATTCCTATTCCTAATCCACCTGTTGGTGGCATCCCATATTCTAGAGCCTCAATAAAATCTTCATCCATCTCGTGTGCTTCATCGTTGCCTTGCTCACGCTCTTTAAGCTGTGCCTCGAATCTCTCTCTTTGATCGATTGGATCGTTTAATTCTGTGAATGCATTAGCATGCTCACGCCCTACAATAAACAGCTCAAAACGATCAGTGAATCGAGGATCTTCCGGATTTTTCTTCGCTAGCGGAGAAATCTCCACTGGATGACCATAAATAAAAGTCGGCTGAATGAGTTTATCTTCTACCTTTTGCTCGAAAAACTCATTGACAATATGACCAAATGTCATATGTGGCGCTACCTCCACGCCATGTTGTTTTGCCAATTCGCGAGCTTGCTCATCCGTCATTTGCCGCCAAAAATCTACTCCCACATATTCTTTAATAGCATCCACCATGTGAAGCCGTTTCCATTGTGGGGTTAAGTCTACTTCGTGCTCGCCGTATTGAATTTTTGTTGTATCTAGTACTTCTTGAGCGATATGGGCAATCATATTTTCCGTCAGGTTCATAATATCTTGATAATCCGCATACGCTTCATATAACTCAAGCATTGTGAATTCTGGATTATGTCGTGTAGAAACTCCTTCATTGCGGAATACACGGCCAATTTCATATACTTTTTCTAATCCACCTACAATAAGCCGTTTCAAATGCAACTCAATGGCAATCCGCATATATAGCGGAATATCTAGAGCATTATGATGCGTAATAAACGGACGCGCCGCTGCTCCTCCAGCGATGGAATGCATCATCGGTGTCTCTACTTCCAAATATCCATGAGTATCTAAATAACGACGCATCGATTGAATAATTAAACTACGAGTAATAAATGTATTTTTGCTTTCTGGATTTACAATTAAATCCAGATAACGCTGACGATAACGCTGTTCAATATCCTTCAAGCCATGATATTTTTCTGGAAGAGGCCGCAAAGACTTTGTTAGCAACTCATAAGCGGATACTTTAATCGACAATTCGCCTACTTTAGTTTTAAAAACGGTTCCTTGAACACCAACGATATCTCCTAGATCGGAAGTATCAAATATTTCATATTGTTCTTCACCAACATCATCTTTTCGCACATAAATTTGAATTTGACCTGTCAAATCTTGAATATGGGCAAATCCAGCTTTTCCTTTTCCCCTTTTTGTCATAATGCGGCCTGCAATGGCTACCTGGATCTTCTTTTCTTCCAATTCTTCTTTTGATAAACCTCCATATAATTCAAAAAGCTCTTCGGCTTTATGCGTGCGTTCAAATCGTTTTCCAAATGGGTCAATACCCTTCTGTCTTAGTTTGCTTAGTTTTTCTCGACGTACTCGTAATTGGTCATTCAATTCTTCGTGACTCATATTCCATTCACTCCATTTTTTAATTTATTAAAAATACTGTCAGCAAAGGCTGACAGTAAATAGTCATGACATATATTCCTTCACTTACACAGCCTGCGCATCACTCTGTTGTTTTGCTTCTACTTCTTCAACGAACTGTCTTAAAAGATTGACCAGCTCTTCCCGAGTATTGCATTCGTTAATGGCATTTCTTACCCTTGCATTTCCACGTACGCCTTTTAAATACCAAGCGGCGTGTTTGCGCATTTCTTTGACCGCAATATGCTCATTTTTTAAAGCAATGAGACGATCTAAATGCAAAATGCACACATCTATTTTTTCTCGGACAGATGGCTCTGGTATCAATTCTCCAGTTTCTAAATAGCGAACTGTTCGATAAATCATCCATGGATTTCCCAAAGCAGCACGACCGATCATAACGCCGTCAACGCCTATTTCATCAAGCATTCTTTTGGCATCTTGAGGAGTTTGTACGTCTCCATTTCCAATCACCGGAATATTAACAGCTTCTTTTACCTGTTTAATGATATTCCAATCTGCTTTTCCTTCGTACATTTGCACTCTTGTTCTCCCGTGAACAGCAACAGCCTTGCCGCCTGCGCGCTCTACTGCTTGGGCATTTTCCACTGCATAAATATGATCTTCGTCCCAGCCGATACGCATTTTTACTGTTACAGGTTTTTCAACCGCATCGACGACAGCACTTACGACATCATAAATTTTATTCGGATCTAGCAACCATTTAGCTCCAGCGTCGCATTTTGTGATTTTTGGAACAGGACATCCCATATTAATATCAATAATATCAGCATTTGTATTTTTATCGACAAATTTCGCTGCCTCGACAAGCGTTTCCTTCTCTCCGCCAAAAATTTGCAAACTTAGCGGCTTTTCACGTTCATCAATATAAAGCATATTTAATGTTTTTTCATTATTGAACAAAATTCCTTTATCACTGACCATTTCTGCACAGACCAACCCCGCACCAAATTCCTTCACCGTCAGGCGGAACGCAGAATTACACACTCCTGCCATTGGCGCTAGAACAACACGGTTATTGATCTGAACATCACCAATTTTAAACATTTCTTGCCCTCCTTTCTTCTCCCGCTATGATCTCTGGTGGCGAGAGCTCCTCAACCGTAATGTTTAAGCATTGAGCTACCATTTGTAAAAACTGTTCTGTCGGCAGGCGATTGCCTCGTTCAATTTCCCCTAAAACCGATACAGAAATGCCCAACTGTTTGGCAAATCTCTCTTGTGTGTAGCCTTTTAGCTTTCGAAAAGCGCGAATACGTCTCCCCCACTTTTCTGCTTCCATAAATATACCCCTTCTTTATTTAATAATTGATCTATACATAACGATAAATCACCATTCAAATTTGGAATGTATATTTTCTCATTAAGCTCAAACAACGGAACTAATACAAACGCTCTTTCTGCCATTCGCGGATGCGGAATGGTAAGTTGTTCTGTTTCAATATTTTCACGATTATATAATAAAATGTCAAGGTCTATCGTACGCGGTCCCCAACGAATCTCTCGTTTTCGCCCAAGCTCCTGCTCAATTTTTTGCGTTTCTTCCAATAGTTCAAAAGGAGATAGCGATGTTTGAATTTGCACAACCATATTTAAAAACTTGTTCTGTTGGATGTAGCCAACCGGATCCGTTTCGTAAATAGAGGAAGTTTGAATAACAGAGATTTGCGGATGTTCCGCTAGTTTTTGAACAGCTTTGTATAAATAAAGAATACGTTGTCCAATATTAGATCCCAAGGCAATATATGCGCAGTTTTCCATTTAACGTCTCCTTACTATTTCTACCGCTACAGATTGGTAATGGCCTTTAATAGGCGGATTCGGCTTCACAACTTTGACCGTGCATTGCAGAATCGAAGAAAACGCAGATAAAACATGGCAAGCAATTTGTTCCGCCACCGCCTCAATCAGTTTAAAGCGCTGCTCCTCCACGATTTCACGGCATATTTCATATAGAGCGGCATAATTAATCGTATCATCTAAACAATCGCTTTCTCCTGCTTTTTTCAAGTCAGTCTCAATCACTAAATCAACTATAAATCGCTGCCCCAATCTATTTTCTTCTGGGATGGCCCCGTGATATCCATAAAACTCCATTGCGTTTAGATAAATTTTATCGATGGCCATCGCCCCCTTTCCCTATCATGGCATCCATCATTTTTGCCATTCTAGCGATCGGCTGAACATCGTGAATACGAACGATGTGAACCCCTTTCGCAATCCCTAAACAAATCGTGGCTCCCGTCCCTTCCATACGCTCATGGACTGGCAAATCAAGAACATGGCCGATAAATGATTTTCGCGATGTTCCTAATAACAATGGATAGCCTAATTGTACAAACTTGTCCAAATGTCTCATGACTTGCAGATTATGCTCAGCTGTTTTTGCAAATCCGATGCCCGGGTCTAAAATAATATTTTCGTCCTTCACCCCAGCTTTTTTGGCTAACTCCACACTTTCCAACAGATCAGAAATCATATCGTTAATTAAGTCTCTATAATCTACTTGATGGCGATTATGCATTAAAATAATCGGCACTTGATAATGAGCAGCTACTTCTGCCATTTTCGTATCGGCTTTAGCCCCCCATATATCGTTAATTATATGCGCTCCCGCCTCAATAGCTTGCTTCGCTACTTCTGCCTTGTAAGTGTCTACAGAAATAGGAACCTTTATTTCATTGGCTAACGCTTTTACTACAGGTATCACTCGTTTTAATTCTTCTTCTAGCGCTACTTTCTCAGCTCCCGGGCGCGTCGATTCCCCTCCAATATCAATAATATCTGCTCCAGCATCTACCAATTGCTTGGCATGCTCAACAGCGCGATCGATTGCATTAAATTTTCCTCCATCCGAAAATGAATCAGGTGTTACATTTAAAATTCCCATGATGATTGTTTTTTGCTTTATATCAAGTGTATACGGTCCACACTGAATCACATTCATTGTTCCATACTGATCCTTTCTGTTAATTGATATCTTGTCCATAAAGAATGTGTGAAGCAAGCATAATGGGCCTTCAAAGATTGAACAAAGACGCCGCGTTCACCCGGATAAACGAAATGATCGATTCGCGAAACGGGAACAATTTCTTGAATTGAGTTCGTTAAAAATACCTCTTCTGCTTGTTCTAAATCCTTTAAGGTGTAAAGTCCTTCTTCACAGCGAATTCCTGAAACGCCGAGCATAGCCATGACAAACTGTCGTGTAACTCCATTTAAAATTCCTGTTTCTAGCGCTGGAGTATATACAATTCCGTCTTTCACCCAAAACAGATTGGAGACAATTCCTTCAGCAAGAAAGCCATAATGATTCAGAAAAATCCCTTCCATGTGAGGATGGCTTCTCATCTCGCGCTTACCAAGCACATTATTAAAATAATGATGCGATTTAAGACGCGTTTCTCCCTCAGGACTATTTCTCCTTGTTTTTAAAATGGTACACATTTTTTCTTTTACAGCTATTTCCGGCAATGATTTCATATATACAATAACAGTCGGCTCAGTATATGCATCGATTTGCAAACCAATATCGCCAATTCCCGCTGAGATATTTAAGCGAATATAAGCATCTTCTAAGCGATTAGCTGCTAATAGCTGCTGAATGATTGCGATTGTCTCTTCCCGGCTAACTGAAAAACGGATTTGCATATCCACTAAACTTTTATGAAGGCGTGCAAGATGGTCATCCAGTAAAAACGGATGACGATTATAAGTACGAAAGGTTTCAAAGACTCCCAATCCATACATAAAGCCGTGATCAAATGGCGAAATACGGGCCTGTTCATTCGGAATAACTTTACCATTTATATATACATACATGGATTATCGATTCCTTTTATATGTTTGAATAAAATTGTTCAAAAGCTCCATCCCATATACAGTCATGATCGACTCTGGATGAAACTGAACCCCCTCTATAGGCAGCGTTTTATGACGGATTGCCATAATCTCGTCGTCTTCTGTCCACGCTGAAATGTCAAAGCATTCAGGCAATGTTTCTTTTTTTACAATTAATGAATGGTAGCGGGTAGCTGTAAATGGATTTGGAACCTCCGAAAAAATCGTTTTTCCATCATGTAAGATTTGTGATGTTTTTCCATGCATCAGCTTTTCCGCGCGAACCACTTCCCCGCCAAATACTTGTGCAATGGATTGATGGCCGAGGCACACTCCGAAAATAGGAATTTTGCCAGCGAAGTGCTCAATGGCTGCCAAGCTGACCCCCGCTTCATTCGGACTGCACGGCCCAGGCGAGATCATTAAAAAATCAGGATTCAATTGTTGTATGCCCTGCACATCGATCTCATCATTTCGTTTGACAATTAACTCCTCACCTAATTCTCCTAAATATTGAACTAAATTGTACGTAAATGAATCATAGTTATCGATCATTAAAATCATCTTTTCTCACCTCGTCATAAATAATCGCTCTGCTTCGCTCATCTCTTTTGCTTGCCACAGGGCTCTTGCTTTTTTCAAACATTCTTTGTATTCATGCGGTGGCCGAGAATCAATAACAATCCCGGCGCCAGCTTGTACGTGCGCCATCCCGTCTTTGGCGATCATGGTTCGAATCGCAATATTAAACTCCATATCTCCATTAAAGCCGATCCAACCAATTGATCCGGTATAGATTCCGCGTCGCACTGGCTCTAATTCCTCAATGATTTCCATCGTGCGCACTTTTGGAGCCCCGGTAATCGTCCCGCCTGGAAACACGGCCTTTATCACATCAAAAACATCTTTTTCCTTTTTCATTTCTCCTGATACATGCGATACAATATGCATGACATGAGAATATGCTTCAATGGTCATCCATTCATCTACTTTTACTGTACCATATTTGCATACTCTGCCTAAATCATTGCGCTCTAAATCAACAAGCATGAGATGCTCTGCTCGCTCTTTCTCGTTTTCTAACAACTTATTAGCGATTTGTTGATCCTCCTCCGCTGTACTGCCTCGCGAACGTGTCCCCGCAATCGGTCTTGTACTCAAACGAGATTTTCGCTTTTTTATGAGCAATTCTGGTGAGCCGCTCACCACCTGAAATTCCGGAAAATGAAGATACCCCATATATGGAGAAGGATTTAACAGACGCAGCTTTTCATAAATGTGAAATGGATGTGTGAACAAAGGCTTGGATTGCCGCACTGACAGGTTGACTTGAAACACATCTCCTTGCCCGATATATTGCCGAACTTTTTCAACCGCCTCCATAAACTCCGTTTCTGTCATGGAAACAGATTCGCTTTGCGCCTTTGGAGTAAAAAACCACCCATTCGGCTGCTTGCTCTCCTGTAACCATAAGAATTCATAAAGCGAAAGACGCTTTTGTGCATCTTCGTGTTCTTCCTCTACATAATGAACAATGAGATGCAGAGCTTGTTCCTCATGATCATAAACAACAATATCGTCAAAAATTAAAAAATAAAGATCTGGAACTTTAAGATCATCCTCTGCTTGGGAAGGAAGGCGTTCGATATAGCGGACACAATCATAGCTAAAATAGCCCATCAATCCCCCTTGAAAATCGGGACCATCATCATCAAAATCCGTCTTCCATTGCGAAAACCATCGCTTTAGCAAATGTAACGGATTTCCTTGTAGCTTCAGTTCTTCTCCTCGATAGCGAAGCAAAAGCTCCTGTCCGCTTCCTTGTACCATTCCGGCTGGGCGCAAGCCGATAATGCTGTAACGCCCTGAACGTCCACTTTCTAGCAAAATATGATAAGGCTCATCTTGTGCGAGCCATTGATATTGTTTGAACCACTCCTTATGCTGATAAGCAATCTTTTTTTTGAGTATTCGCCTCAGTCTCATAAAAGGTCCATACCTCCCTTCCTTTGTTGCACCATACTTATTGTACTATAAAAAAATTTCGACAGGGAGTATTCCCTGCCGAGATATGCGACTTTTCATTATTCTTCGAATTGATATAGCGCTGTACTTAAGTAACGCTCTCCATTACTTGGAACAATTGCCAATACTTTTTTTCCTTTTCCAAGCTGCTTGGCTACCTTTAGAGCTGCATGGATAGCTGCCCCTGATGAAATGCCTCCTAAAATTCCTTCTTCGCGGGCAGCGCGGCGAGCAGTCTCAAATGCTTCCTCTGTCTTTACAGCAATGACTTCGTCGTAAATATCTGTATTTAAAATATCTGGGACAAATCCAGCGCCAATGCCTTGGATTTTATGCGGTCCCGGTTTTCCTCCTGATAACACAGGAGAATCTGCAGGCTCTACTGCATAAATTTTAATATTTGGGTAGGCTTCACGCAGTACCTCGCCAGCTCCTGTAATCGTTCCACCAGTACCGATTCCAGCAATAAACGCATCCAGCTGATCGCCCATTTGTTCTACAATTTCTTTTCCTGTCGTAATTCGATGGATTTCCGGGTTCGCTTCGTTTTTAAATTGCTGTGGCATAAAATAGCCGTGTTCTTTAGCCAACTCTTCCGCTTTGTTGATCGCTCCTCGCATTCCTTCACTGCCTGGTGTCAATATAAGCTCCGCACCATATGCCCGCAATAGATTACGGCGTTCCAAGCTCATTGTATCAGGCATGACCAGAATGGCTTTATATCCTTTCGCAGCCGCTACCATCGCTAAGCCAATTCCAGTATTGCCGCTTGTCGGCTCAATAAGTGTATCTCCTGGCTTTAGCTTTCCTTCTTTTTCAGCGGCTTCAATCATTGCTAAAGCAATACGGTCTTTCACGCTGCTGCCTGGATTCATAAATTCCAGCTTTACGTATACATCTGCGCTGTCTTCGTCCACGATACGATTTAATTTTACTGCTGGTGTGTCTCCGATTAATTCTGTAATAGAGTTTACTGCACGTGCCATTTTTTATCCACCCCTAATCCCGAGTAATTTTATAGAATTTGTTTAAAATTTATCAACTATTTTCTCAATTGTCAATTATTTAATTTTTTACTCGGTCGACGATTCAGCCATTTTCTTTAATTCATATAGCTCCTGTGTTGTAAAATGATACGCCTCATTGCAAAAATGGCACATTGCCTCAGCCTGCCCTTCTTCATCAATAATCGCTTGAATTTCTTCGGGACCTAAGCTGATAAGGGCATTTGCAATTCTTTCTCGTGAACAGCTGCATACAAAAGCAACAGGAAGAGTTTCAAGAATTTTTACATTTCCTTTGCCTAACAATTCTTCTAAAATCTCTTCAGGAGTCGCTCCTTTTTCAATCATTTTTGAAACCGGAGGAATGGCTTGAAGCCTTCGTTCAATTTCATGAATCGTTTGTTCTTCTGTATTAGGCATCAGCTGAATAATAAATCCGCCGGCTGCTAGGATTGTATGATCAGGGTTTACAAGCACCCCAACTCCAACAGAGGAAGGCACCTGCTCAGACGAAACAAAATAGTATGTGAAATCCTCTCCAAGCTCTCCAGACACAAGAGGAACTTGACCTGTGAAAAAATCACGCAGCCCTAAATCTTTCACAATCGTCAACGTTCCGTTTGTCCCTACTGCTCTGGCTACATCTAATTTGCCGTACTGATTTAAGTCAAAATGGACTTGCGGATTGGTCACATACCCTCTGACTTCTCCCTGGGCATTGCTGTCAACCATAATGGCGCCAAGCGGGCCCCCTCCCTCGATTTTAATGGTGAGCTTGCTATTTCCTTTTAGCATCGCTCCCATCATAACACCGGCTGTCATAGCGCGGCCAAGAGCGGCAGAAGCCGTTGGCCATGTCTGATGACGTCGCTGTGCCTCTCCAACGGTCGTTGTGGTTCGTACTGCATACGCCCTTACTTGTCCATCATAAGCCAAAGCTTTTACTAAGTAGTCTGACATTTCATTCACCTTTTCTTATTTTTTATCTGCATTTTTTATATAAAGGAGTTGCAGTCCTTTTAATGTTAAAAATGGATCAACGATATCAATTACGTTCGATTCGTTGGCAATCAAAGAAGCCAACCCTCCAGTTGCAATCACCTTCGGAGGAATGGCACTTTTTTCTTTCATCCGTGATACAATGCCTTCGACCTGTCCAACATAACCATATAGTATACCAGCCTGCATCGCACTGACGGTATTTTTCCCAATAATATCATCTGGACGCGCAATTTCAATCCTTGGCAATTTAGCAGCACGAGAATACAAAGCTTCTGTTGAAATCGTGATTCCCGGAGCAATCGCTCCTCCCATATATTGTTTATGTTCATTGATATAGCAATATGTTGTGGCAGTTCCAAAGTCAACGATAATTAACGGGCTCCCATAAAGGTGGATACCCGCAACAGCATTGACAATGCGGTCTGCCCCTACTTCTTTCGGATTATCATATTTAATATTGAGTCCTGTCTTAATTCCTGGTCCAACAATGAGTGGTTTAATATGAAAATATTTGTGACACATTCGTTCAAGCGCAAACATGATCGGCGGCACAACAGAAGAAATAATAATTCCATCAATATCAGAAAAATTAAGATCGACATGATTAAGGAGTGCTTTAATCGTCATTCCATATTCATCTTCTGTTTTTCCCCTGCTTGTTTCAATACGCCAATGATGCTTTAGCTCATCTCCATCATATACCCCTAATACAGTATTAGTATTTCCGACATCTAACACAAAAATCATCGCTTCATCCCCACTTTTCACACATTCTTGCCTTTTCATCATACCATAAGAATAGAAAAATTGCCTGCAAGGTAAGAAGCACGCAAAGTGTCCATCGATGGCGCTTGAAGCTAGACAGCGCCTTACTTCTAAAAAAAGAACGAGCGGTAATTTCTGATATGATGAAAAAAGATGCCTCTGTAAAAAGAGACATCTTATTCTTCTTCTTTCTTTGTATGAATATTTACTTTTACGTCTTCTTGTTGCTCTCCATTTCCCGTACGATTCGGAAGCGTTCCATGCTCAAAAAGATGTTTAATTTGCTCTGCATCTAACGTTTCCACTTGGAGTAATGTTTGGGCAATAAGCTCTAGTTTATCCCGTTGCTCTGTTAAGATATTTTTGGCTTTATCATAGCATTCCTTAATAATTCGCTGGATTTCTAAGTCAATTTCATATGCGATTTGATCGCTATAGTTTTGCTCACTATGCAAATCGCGGCCTAAAAACACTTGGCTATGAGACTGGCCGAACTGCATTGGGCCAAGCTTATCGCTCATTCCGAACTCTGTTACCATCCGACGAGCAATGTTTGTCGCACGCTGAAAATCGTTATGGGCTCCTGTGCTCACTTCATCAAAGACGATTTCTTCAGCGACACGGCCGCCCAGCAAGCCAGTAATTTTATCTAACAACTCTGGCTTGGTCATAAAGTAACGATCTTCTTTTGGCAACATTACCGCATAGCCACCTGCTTGCCCGCGTGGCACAATGGTTACTTTATGAACCATTTCCGCATCAGCTAATACCATGCCGATAACCGTATGTCCCGCTTCATGGTAAGCAACAATGCGACGCTCTTTCTCAGAAATCACGCGGCTCTTTTTCGCCGGCCCGGCGATGACGCGATCGGTAGCTTCGTCAATATCGCTCATATCAATTTTCTTTTTGTTTTGCCGCGCAGCTACGAGAGCTGCTTCATTGAGCAAATTCTCTAAATCAGCGCCAGAAAATCCTGGAGTGCGCATAGCAATGGCTTTTAAATCAACAGATTCATCCAATGGTTTGTTGCGGGCATGGACTCGCAACACCGCTTCACGCCCTTTCACATCCGGGCGATCTACCGTGATTTGACGGTCAAAGCGGCCCGGGCGCAGCAATGCTGGATCAAGAATGTCTGGACGGTTCGTTGCCGCAATAATAATAATGCCTTCATTGCCGCTAAATCCATCCATTTCCACAAGCAATTGGTTCAGCGTTTGCTCGCGTTCATCATGTCCACCGCCAAGCCCCGCACCACGCTGACGACCGACCGCATCGATTTCATCAATAAAAATAATACAAGGCGCATTCTTTTTCGCAGTTTCAAACAAATCACGCACGCGTGATGCACCGACACCTACAAACATTTCTACAAAGTCCGAACCGCTGATGGAGAAAAACGGAACTCCTGCTTCTCCAGCTACCGCACGAGCTAACAACGTCTTCCCTGTACCAGGAGGTCCAACAAGCAGCACTCCCTTTGGAATGCGAGCACCCAACTCGGCAAATTTTCTCGGGTCTTTTAAAAATTCCACAATCTCTACAAGTTCCTGCTTCTCTTCATCTGCGCCAGCCACATCGCGGAAGCGCACTTTTTTCTTTTCTTCGTTATAAAGTCTTGCGCGGCTTTTTCCGAAATTCATTACTCGGCTGCCGCCGCCTTGCGCTTGATTCAGCAAGAAGAAAAATAAAATGAAAATGATAACAAACGGAATAATCGACGTAAAGAACGTCACCCAACCGCTTGTTTCATCCGCCGGCATCACTTCTACTCTCGTCCGTTTAGCCGCCGCGTCAATACGGTTTAAAACAGGATCACTGTTCATTACATACGTAGAAAAATACTGGCCTTCACGATAGTCTTTTAGCTGACCTCTAATCTCGTATACGCCACGTTCCGGCTTCATGGAAAACGTTTTGACATCACCGTTTTCTAGATGGGTAATAAAAGCATCGTATGTCATCGGTTCAGTCCGCTGGTTGCTCCCATTAAAGAAGCTGACAACGCCAATGACCACGAGAAAAATTAGTAAATAAAATATCGTATTACGGAAGATCCGATTCATTTCTTGCCTCCTCCCATATGAAACACGCTATATTCAATAGTACCATAGAAAATCATTCCAACACAACCAATTCACCGTATGGACTGCCGCTTTATTTGCTGTATACTTCAGGCTTTAACACACCGATATAAGGAAGGTTGCGATATTTTTCACAATAGTCTAGCCCATACCCCACCACAAACTCATCCGGAACGACAAAGCCAACATAATCTGCTTCAATATCTGCTTTTCGTCCAGCTGGTTTATCTAAAAGCGTCACAATCTTGATCGATTTTGCTTTGCGGTAGCGGAACAGCTCTACCAAGTAACTCAGGGTCAGACCGCTGTCAATAATGTCCTCGATAATTAAGATGTCACGTCCTTCAACAGACGTATTCAAATCTTTTAAGATTTTGACTTCTCCAGATGACACCGTCGCATTTCCATAGCTAGACACATCCATAAAATCCATTTCTAAGTATGTATCAATATGCTTTAGCAAATCCGACATGAAAGGCATTGCCCCCTTTAACACGCCCACAGCCAGCGGAAACCGTCCGTCATATTCCTCTGTAAGCAGTTTACCTAGCTCCTTTACCTTTTCCTGTATTTGTTCCTGTGTCACTAAAACTTTTTGAATATCTTGATTCATCCCCATTTTCTTTTTTCCTCCTAGATGTTCATTGCTCTTTATAGTGTAATACAAGATATCGCATTTTTGTAACATCAGTTGCTTCAAAAGCGGATTTTTTTAGCTTTGGAAGCCACAAAATTCTCCCTTGTCCATCTTCAAGTACAGGCCAGCTATCTCGTTCATGCAAAGGGATTTTTTTTTCAATAAAAATATCCTTGATTTTTTTTGTTCCCTTCATCCCTTTTAATGTCATGCGATCACCCTTGCGCCTTGTTCGCACACGCAGAGGAAGTTCAAGCGTTTCTGGATCTAGAACCAGTATGGCATTTCCTTTTCGCTCCCTCGGATAGTGTTCCCAAAATTCGCTTATGATTGCACATCCATTTGGCAAATACAACGTTGTTGGTATGGCTGCATCAAATTCGACCATATAAGCCCCTGTTTTCTTTTCTTGGAACGTGAAGGTACAGCTATCATAAGAACGAATGATTTTTAGACCATTTGGAAAATCCAGCCTGCCTGAAGGATGGTTATTGTTTAAAATGGCTAACACATTTTTTATATGTAACGAGGACAAAGAGGAAGGCTTTCCATCATAAAGACAGTTCAATATTAGTTGAATCCCTCTTCTTTGTAAAGGCTTAGGCATCGCTTGAAACGGCTGAATCCGCAAAGTAATTTCGTCAGATTGCTTTTCCATTACCTTATTCATCGCTTGCTCCGTTAATTCCTCTAAAAAGGCTTCATCCTCCATCATCGTTTCACTATAATATTGAAACCGTTCATGGACACGCGGATTTTCTTTTTTCAAAAAAGGAAGGAGCACGTGGCGAAATCGGTTTCTTGTATAGCTATCTTTCGTATTGCTTTCATCGTAGCGAGGCTGAAGGCCATGATCATAACAGTATGCTTCAATATCATCCCGACTGATGCATAAAAATGGACGGATGATATAACCATCGTGAAATGGCCGCTTAACCGGAATCCCGGCATATCCCTTCTGGCTACTTCCACGAACAAGCCTCATTAAAATTGTTTCAATTTGGTCGTCACCATGATGCGCCAACGCTACATAAGAAGCAGAATGCTTCTCCATGATTTCCTGAAAAAAACGGTAACGGCATATGCGAGCTGCCTCCTGTACACCTATCTTGGTCTGACGTTGGAAAGAAGGAACGTCAATTTGTGTTGCCTCACATATAATACCGAACTGAGCGCAAAAATGTTTCACAAAATTCATATCTTCTTCTGATTGTAGACCGCGAAACATATGATCTACATGAGCAGCAACAAGCTTGATTTTCCATTCATGTCGAATAGTATAAAAAAAATGTAGCAAAGCAAGAGAATCAGGTCCACCTGATACACCAACTACAACAGTCGAATTCGGCTCAAGCAGCTGATGCGTCTGAATAAAGGAACGGACGGTCGAAAGCATATAGCAAAAACCCTCTTCTATCAATTTTCTTCATTATTTATCGTATCATTAATGAAATATTTTCTCAAAAAAGAAGGTTTGTCAATTTAAAGAACTTGTCCATATAAGTATAGTACGTATACGAATAATAAAATGGCAGCAATAAATGCCGTTTCAATCACTCCTCCTCGCCGCTTTTTTGCTTTCCGCCGTTTTTTCCTGCTTCTTGATGAAGGAATTGTTTGGGGAGGAACATGCTTTTCTTTTGGCGGGAGATCAGAATGATGAATAGCTGCTACCAGATCTCGTTTCATTTCAATCGCTTGCTTATAGGTTCCATCAATCGCTTTCATAAGGGCTTTGCGATATTTTCGCAATGTCGCATCCGCTTCAATCATAGATAGTAACTGCTGACGCGCATTTTCCTTTTTGGTAAATTGTGTAGGATAGCAAACATGAATCATCATCATTGCGACTGCGAATAGATCATAAGCAGGGTCTGCTTTTCGTGAACCAAGTCCCCAATATCCCCGATCATAAAATTCAGTAAATTCTTTAATTGCTCTTCCTTGCAAAGTCGTACCGCCAACATCAAGTAGCCGAATAGTTGGTGGCATTCCTGCCACTAGCAAATTCTCTGGTTTTAAATCTCCAAATACCCAGCCTTCTTTATGCAGCTTATCTAATGCAGATAGCAATTGCAAAATTAAAATGATCATCCATTCTTTTCCTCTTTTTTTAATAAAGGAAAAGAACTCCTCTCCTTTAATATATTCCATTACATAAAAAGGAGTCAGGCGATTGGTAGAGGGATCAAGCCAGTCATCCACGTCTAGCAAAGAAGGCCCAAGGGCGGCTCCTTGGACCTTGGAAAAACGTTTTAATACATTTACTTCAGATAAAATGGTGGTGTTATTATCACTTAATTTAATCGCCACAAGCCCCTTTTGGCTTTCCGCCAAATAAACAACCCCATTTGCTCCGTTGCCGAGCAGCTTAATCATTTTGTATGCTTTGCGATGCCATTTTCCCGTAATAATCGTTCCAGTCGGCAGCTTACATAGATGATTCTTCAAAGTATGATTCATCACCAGAGATCAAACTCCTTAAGGAACGTTTTTTATTGAAGTAGTAGGAAACCGCTTCACGTAATGCAGGACCTGTCGGTGTAAGTCCTCCAGACGTTAATTTCGGAAATACGGACGATAGTGCCTCCAGATTAGGTGTCCAGTCCATCACTTTTTCTACATTTCCTTGTTTCCCAGGAAATACGAAAACAGAGAATTGGTTATCTCCGGTACGGGCATTTAAGCTCAACGATAAATCAAATAATGCTTCTTTGACTGTTGGCAGCTTGGTTTTCATGCTTCCGCTTGTGTCTATTAATATTAAAACTTCCAATTCAATCGTTTCGCCGAGTTCATCGACAACTTCCATGACTTCTCCGCGCTTTTCTGGAGGCAGATCCTCTAACGATGTATCGGAACCTAAAATCTGCTTTAGCTCTTTATTAACCACTCCTTGCAATGTTTGTGTCATCGCTTTTCGTGTGACCATTTGCACGGTTTGTGATAGCTGTTTAGCATAAACAACCTGACTAACTCCACCTCCCGCCATTGCAATTCCTTCTATTTCACGCAAGCCGTTTTCATCAATCGTATCTTGATCAAGCACACCAATGACATTGACTGTAATTCCCTGCTCCTTAGCTAGAGAAGCCATTGCGATCGGATCTTCTCCGTGGTTGGAGCAACCATCCGTAATTAATAAAATTTGCCGTAATGTTCCTTTTCGCACCTTTCATTCCCCTCCTCAAATGATGTATTACCATCATCGACGGAATGAAAGAATTTTATACTTATTGAGCTTTTTTCGCATACATATAAGCCGGAATCGTTGCCCATTTTGGCGTATTATGCTTAATCTTAGCTACGATTACGGTCATATCATCCTCGATTTTTCCAGAACGAGTTCGAATCACCTCTTCCATGATTAAATCCGCTACTTCTTGTGGATCATTGGTTTGCAATTCGGTAATTTTTCGTTTCATCCATAGCTCATGATTCTCGACATGGGAAGGCCCTTCAAATACTCCATCGCTCATCATAATTAATAGATCGCCCGCTTTTAATTGCTCGCTAACCATTTCAAATTCGAATTCTTTAATAATTCCTATTGGTAAATTGCTTGATTCAATTTTTATCACTTTATTTCCTCTTTTAACAAAACTAGGAATAGAGCCGATTTTCAAAAATTTCGTGGCCGCATTTTGCAGATCAATAATCGCTAAATCAAGTGTTGAAAAAATTTCATCCGTCGTTCTCAGTGAAAGAATCGAATTAATCGACTTAATGGCTACTGTTTCATCAATACCTGTTTGTAAAATTTTTTGCAATAACCGAAGCGTTTCATTGCTTTCATTATGCGCTCTTTCTCCATTCCCCATCCCATCGCTGATTGCAATCGCATATTTTCCTGCGCCAAGCTCAATCATGGAATAACTATCACCAGAAACAAATCCCCCTCCTTTTGCTGCAAACGCTACCCCTGTTTCGACAACAAAAGCTTTCGTTGATCCGAATGCAACACGGCAATATCCATTTGGATAGGCGGCACACTCCTCTCTTTTGACAACAATGGTTTCATCTAAAATATCAGAAAGCATCGGCGCGATTAATTTTTCACATTCCCCTCGCCCCTCGCAATATGGAATGCTCATCTCAATATCAATATTTCCTTTTTCCAAACTATAAATATCAACATGCCCCACCTCGATGCCAAACTCCTGCAACGCGTGGAAAATTTGTTCCTCCTGTAAATAATGATTTTCGCGCTCCCGTTGAATCTCTTTAGCGAAATCTTCCATAACTTGCGAAACTCCCATAAGTTGTTCAGCCACAAGCTTGCGGCTCTCTTGAATTTGCTTTCGCAGTTTTTGATTAGCTTGATAAATCGCAACATCCTTTTCCATCACTTCAACCATTTTTTTGGCCTTCATGCAGTAGCGATCCCATTCACGCAAAAGTTTATGGTTTTGCATGAGATTTCCTGTCTCAGCCTCTGTCATAATCTGTTTCATATAATCATATGTTGTATCAAACTGTTGAGACCAGCATTGTTCTTTCCTAAAGCATGTTTGGCATGTTTTCTCAGCAATATTGCTAAGGAAATAGTCAACCTCTTTTTCGCTATATTCATGATCTGAAAGAAGCCGATCGCTAGAAAAGCTGTTAGCCAATGCCTGAAACACACGGGAAAATTGCGAAACTCTCTGAGCAGTCACATCGCGCACTTTCCGTACATATTGCTGTTGTTCATTCATATACTCGACAGTGCCAGGTACATACTTGGCTACCTTTTCTATTAACGAGCTAGGAGTAAGCAGAAACAACAATGTCGCAACGCAAGATTCCAATATGGTTGGAACGACATCCATTTTTCCGTTTCCATACAATCCGATCAATAAAGTAGCAACAAGCATTCCAAAAGCCGCACCAATTTTCTTGCCTTCTTTCAATAAGCCGCCTAAAAGCCCAGCAAATGCAAGCAATCCCATTTCATATAAATTGTCCACATTCGCTAAGCTTAAAATCAGTCCTGTTACTACTCCTACTGTCGAACCAACTGTTGTACCTGCCACAAAAGCAAATAGTAATACGAGATAACGGGATAAAATATACTCAGCAGATAAATCAGATAGCTGCCAGCCAATCGTACCTGTTAGCATCGAAGCAAGTAAAATAACGAGAGAAATAATTTCCTCAGACCTTAATGATTGCTTATATTTTTGCATTGTTAACAGAGGAATGCTTTGCAGAAAAATCAGAGTAAGGACAAACCCAAGACCAGCTTCAATCAAAGCCATGATATTTTCGTACATTGTCGGTGTACCCGATAAAAGGTAAATAACCGCCAATTTTGTAGAAAAAGAGAGACAAAATACAACAACAGGGAGCGTTTTCAGTGATTCATCAAAAAATTTCTTAATGAATGGATAGAGCAGCAAAAAGCTAACCATCCCTCCCAAAACAAACAGCGCCGTTTCAAACGATACCGTTAGTGATCCTGCTACTAAAGCAATAAATGCTAACCCTGCTTTTTCACGGCGCATCATATAAACAGACACAAAAAATGGCAAAGCAAATGGAATCAGCTTTGATAAAATGAGCGCGCGCCCAAGCAAAAAACCAATGACTAATAATAGAAATCCTTTATGAATAAACAAATGCCCTAACCTTAATTTCAAATGCTTCGTCCAACGTGAGAAAATAGCTGGTGTGTTGTTAAGCGGCACCTCTGAAATTTGGTTGATTAAACGACTTTCAATTCTTTCCACTTCCGAACCACTCCTTTGTTTTTTCTATTAGCCCTATTATATCTCCTGAATTATCAAAAATTTGTCAAAAAAGGAACGCTGTATAAAAAACTGTTCGACGAATTTCATGCTCACTTGCCATAATGATACAGGCTCTGCCTTGTTTGAAAAAAATAAAAAAGGATGCTTCCTATTGCTAGGAAGCATCCTCCTGTAGTGACCCGTACGGGATTCGAACCCGTGTTACCGCCGTGAAAGGGCGGTGTCTTAACCACTTGACCAACGGGCCTTATTTTTATGATAGCGGCGGAGGGAATCGAACCCCCGACCTCACGGGTATGAACCGTACGCTCTAGCCAGCTGAGCTACGCCGCCATATAACGACAATTACAATTTTAATTTTCTATTTTTCTTTTGTCAACATTTTTTTATCTATTTTTGAATGTAAAAAGGAATATGGCCACCGTTCTGCCTTGCCTGTACTTACATAACAAGCATCGCTGTCTATCGCATGACGATCCCTGTATTCTTTGACAAAACGAGCGACATTTACACACGTCAGCCACTTGAGTTTGTATGACCATCATCAGATGCGACATAGAAAAAGCATCCATCAGCTGGATGCTTCTATACGTTCACCATTTACTTATCTGCCCGATTATTATGGTAATTCAGCAGCAAGTCAACCGCGTCTCGCGCCACGACCTCCTCGTTTTGATTCAGTATGACGTTTTAGAGAGGCTAAACGATCTTCGCTTTCTTTTAAAAAGCGGCTGATTTTTTGTTCGAAACTCTCTTTTGTGGCACGATCATTCACTTTCGTACGCGGGCGCTGTGAAGACTGCGATTCTTTTGCCTTTTTAATCGACAAGCCGATTTTTCCGTCTTTTTCAACATTAATGACTCTGACATCTACCACATCGCCGACTTTAAGATGGTCATTAATATCTTTTACATAATTATCGGCTACTTCGCTAATATGCACCAAGCCTGTTACGCCGTCTGGCAGCTCCACAAACGCTCCGAATTTTGTAATTCCCGTTACTTTGCCTTGTAACTTGCTGCCTACTTCAATTGACATAAAAAAAGTGCTCCTCCTTAATCATTAAAAAAGTAAAAATTATTTTCTTTATTATAACGAATGCGAAAAACAGGTGTCAATAAGCTCAATGCCCATGTCTTGAGGGATTCGCTGATTATTTTTTCGGAACAGCAAATATGATTTCCCCTTCTTTTGATAAATAATACTTTTTTCTGGCCAGTTCCGCAATATAGTCATCGTCATGCAGCTTTTTAATTTCGGCCTCCAATTGCTTTTGCTGCTTCTCCAACGCTTTTAATTGTTTCTCGAGCTTCTGCTGCTCTTTTACCTTCGCCTCAATATCGGCGGACTGAGAGTGGAGAGAATATAAAAATACAGTGGACAGCGCCATGAGCACCGCACATAAAAAAGCAAAACGAATAACAACCATACGCCGTCTTTTTGCCGTTTTCCTTTCTTTTTCTTCGTGTGCTAGAGCATATGAAGAATGAAGCTTTGTCACATTGTTTTTATGTAAAGCACTCACATTTTATACCTCCACTCCTATTTTCGGAATTTAGAGCTCCTTTTTATGATGATATTCTTGACTCTTTGCACAACTCCTGCCGCCCAATCAAAAAATTTAGCTATTGTCTCTCTTTGTTTAAGCGGAACCATCATCCAAAGCCATTTTATCAGCCAAAAAACAGGCATTAGCAAAAAAATAACACAACGATAGAGCAGTTTACATGTCGAAAGAATCAATTTCCATATCACAAGCAAAAGCAGCAGTAATAGATGCAGAAGCCCTTGTATAGGGCGAACCACTATATAATAGCATGTCCTGACAAAAAAGCGGAACAATGCTGTAAAAAAGCGAATGAACATTTCTAATAGCCGCAAATATAGGCTGCGCAACAAGCTTTGATAAGCGGCATAACCACATAAAATAGCTAAAAAAATATAAACTCGCAGTTCCCCTTCATTGACAAGCAGCAATACATAAAAAATAATGAGACCTTGGAGGAGCCAGAATAAAACATCATTAATAAAAACGATGAAACGAGCCCGCTTCCGGCGTTGTAAAAAGCGGCTATATGTGTCGATCGACAGGCCGAGCCAGCCGCCCATTCCAATCATAGCAAGCATCGTTTCGAGTTGAGTGGTTACACTCATTTGAACAACTTGCTAAAGAATCCTTTAGCTTTCTCCTGATGATGTTCATCTAAATAAATCAAATCGAAAATTTTCCCCTTGATGGAAACAATTCCTTTATCAACATCTAAGTTTTTCATTTGCAAGTTTTGTCCCCGAATAGACAAAAATCCCATCACTGTTTCCAACAAAAACTCTTCGCTGTCAAAGCTTTCTACCTGCTTGACACCCGTAATATCTAAAAGCCGGCGCCCCCGCATCACCACATCATGCTCTTGCACAGCTCCTTTATTGTTCATTCCTTCGTAATGTTGGCTCATATTCATCCCCCGCAATCATCTCACATTTGTACCATATGTATGAATGCGAGGGACATTTTAGAACAAGCTATCATCATTCATTTTGTGGGAGTTCCTCTTCGATACGCTCTTCCTTTATAATTTCATAAAGCTGCGACGCTTCTTCTTTTTTTGTCGTTTCTTTTAAATCAGTAATTTTAACAGTCAATTTTTTCTGTCCAAATTGAATCGTCACTTCATCCCCTATTTTCACTGTTGAGCTAGCCTTTGCAATGGTATCGTTGATCGCGATACGCCCTTGCTCTGCCACTTCTTTCGCTAATGTCCGCCTTTTAATAAGGCGTGATACCTTCAAAAACTTATCAAGCCGCATTAGCCTTCCTCCTTTTATAGACCTTTCTCCTTTGCTTCCTCCCACCATTGATCAAGCTCTTGTAGAGATAGTGCCTCCATGCGCAAGCCGCGCGTCTTCACCTGCTCTTCAATATAAGAAAAACGACGGTAAAATTTCATATTTGTTGCCTGTAACGCCTCTTCCGGATTGATCTTATAATAACGAGCGATGTTGACAAGAGCAAACAATAGATCTCCGAACTCATTCATTTGCTTTTTCACATCTTGGTGTCCTTGCAAAAGCTCCTGTTTAAATTCTTGCATTTCTTCTTCTACTTTCTCCCACATCGGTTTTACGTCATCCCAATCAAAGCCGACTTTTGCTGCTTTTGCTTGAAATTCATAAGCCTTTAGAAGGCTTGATAAACTTTTCGGCACTTGGTCAAGCAACGATACAGAACGGTCTTGTTTTTCTTTTTCCTTAATCAGCTGCCAATTTTGCAAAACTTCCTCTGCATTTTGTACCTCTATGTCTCCAAATACATGGGGATGGCGGCGAATCATTTTCTCCGTAATTCCTTTGATGACATCAAATATGGAAAAAAGACCCTCATCCTCACCAATTTGCGCATGCAGCATCACTTGCAATAAAACATCTCCCAATTCTTCAATGATGCCGTCATCGTCCTGCATATCAATAGCATCAAACAGTTCATATGCTTCTTCTAGCAAATATTTTTTTAATGATTCGTGCGTCTGCTTACGATCCCATGGACAGCCATTTGGTCCGCGGAGTGTAGCAATGACATGACGCAATTTCTCAAAACGATGATACAGCCACTTTTCTTCCTTCACAGGCGGAACGTAGACGCTCGTTAAATTGTTCAGCTCCGTAACACGATCCAGCTCATACAAAGGAACTTGAATCACTTTTTCTGCTACCGTCCCTGCCGCTGTCACCACATAAACAGGATAATCATCTGGCAGTTGTTCCATTAATGTGAGTTTCACTTCAGAAGCAATGAATGAATCATATACTTGACAAAAAACAACGTGATTCGTTAACTGCCACTCCTCTTGCTGAAACGATGTTGCATCCAGAAGCTGAAAGCCTTCAATTGGATCGATTTTCACAGCGGCAAACAGCGGATCCAAAAAGCTTTGGCCCCCTGAAACCACCACCCGGCATTGCTGCTTTTGTTCAACCTCTAATAAAAGCTGTACCGTTTTTTCTGCTACGAGAGGGTGGCCAGGTACCGCATAATATACATCGCTCGTTTGCGCTTTGTCCAACAGTACACGAACAATCGCTTCATATACTTCTTCAAACGTTTCATATGTTTGATATAACTCATCAAAAGAGGTGGCCGAGACCCCTTCATCAATAAGTGCTTGTACAACCGGATGCTCTTTTGTGCGCAAAAAAAGTGGAGAAGCCGTTTTTAATTGACGGTAAATGCCAAGCGGCAATTGATCTATATCTCCCGCACCCAAGCCAAAAATAAAAATCGTATTCACTTTTCATCACCTATTTTGCCAAGAAATATGCGTAATTTTTCTCCAAAAGGAAATAAAGCAATCTCTTTTGGAGAGAAAAGCTTTCCTCTTAAAATCATTATAATATAAACGCTTCCTCCAAGCAGCACGCCAAGCAATGCTTGACCTGTCGCTCCCAGCCGGCTTCCTCCCCACAGCTGCGTTCCCCACATATATAGTTTTAATGATACCACCATTATAAGCGCCGCTTTCATTACAGCATATACATCTTTCTTCCTAATAAACCAAACACCTATCTTCTTTCGTAATACTTGATACAGAAACAAAAACATCACGATGTATGAAAGCCAGGTAGCCCATGACGCTCCAGCAATTCCAAACATAGGGACAAACCAAAGATTGCCCAACCACTTACTAATAAACGCAATGAGTACGCCAATGACGGCAAATTGCTCATATCCAATCCCTTGTAAAAGGGCGGAAGCTGTAAGAGACATCGTGGTAAAAAAAATAGATAGCGATAAAATAGCTAATGGCCAAGAGCCGGCATCATTTTTGAACAGCATGATGTTGACCGGACGGATTAACGCAGCCAAGCCAAAAGCCGCACCGATACCGACAACAAGGGCAACCCGCAAGGTGACGTCTATTTTTTCTAAAATAAATGTCTCGTCCCCGCGTTTTTTCGCTCCTGCAATGAGCGGCACAAGCGTTAATGAGAACGACGTCGCAACAACGGTTCCTAGCTGCACAAGCGGCTGACCGCGATCATATACTCCTTTAAATGCTTTCGCAGCCTGCTCCTCTATTCCTTTTTCCATTAACAATGATAATAACGACATCGCATCAGCAAGTTGAGTAAGCGTTAGTGCCATATTGGCTATACAGATCGTCAATCCTTGTACAAATAAATACCGAATAACACTTTGAGCAGACAGCCTCGAAGCTTCGTAGAAATACAGTGAACGTGCGCTACGCAGCCAATACGCACTTAAAAGCAAAAGCGCTGCAAACCCTCCCGTCAACGATCCAAAAATAGCACCTGTTCCAGCTTCATACATGGTATGTCCCGTTTTCACTAAAAGATATGAACAGATGATAATCGTGGCTACTCGCACGGATTGCTCTGCTACTTGTGACAGAGCCGTTGGCATCATCTCATTTTTTCCTTGGAAATAACCGCGTAATACGGAAAGAAAGGGCAGGAGTAAAAATGAGAAAGAAATGGTACGAATCAGCGGTGTCAGCTTTTCATCTCCCATCCATCGCGCAATCCCCCCTCCCCCTACGTACAACACACCGAAGCAAAGCAGGCCCATAACAGCTAAAAACCAGAATGAGACTTGCAAAACATAGCGAATTCCCGCTTCATTTTTTTCCTCTGCTTGCTCCGCTACAAGTTTAGAGATGACAACGGGATAGCCGTATGTAGCTAAAGCTATAACCATTGCATAAATCGGATAAACCTGCTGATAAATGTAGAAACCGATATCGCCTACAATATTTTGATAAGGGATACGGTAAAAAGCGCTCAATATTTTCGTTACAACGGCTGCAATAGCCAAAACAGTAGCTCCGCGCCATATGCTTGCATTTCGCGATTCACCATTTATAGCCATTTCGCTTCACCTTCCAACACTCTAAAAGCTAGCCCTTGCCATTATAACGCAAAAAGAAAAAGACAGCATAGCAGCTGCCTTTCTGAAGGAATAGAATGCTGTTTATTCAAAACAGCCCGCTCGCCTCAAAGCTCGTTGCATAAAGTACAAACATTCCTTAAGGGGATAACATTTTATTAGGCGTCCATTCTGTTTTAAAATCTCAGGCGCTCTTTTTAGCATACCCCGTAAACGATTACCCAATAGCAAGCAGGCCGATATTGATAGCCGTTATAACATTTGCCTGCTTTAGACATGCGAGCGGAGGCCATTCACGTGTTACCGCTCAAAATATAGCGATATCGTTTGTTAAGTAATCCACTTTATTTCATTATTGCTCCATTTGCCGCGCTAAAAAGCTTGCAGCAGTTTCCGCTGATTTGTGCTCTACTTCGCCAATCGTTTTGTCTTTTGATAAAATGACAACAGCTCCAATTGGATCCCCGTTCGCCACAATCGGTCCGATTGTATATGATTTCAATCGTTCCTCATGGCCATCGACAAGCTCCACTTCACTCTCTTCTGTATGGATCACAGACTGGCGCTCCTCCATTGCTTTCTCAATAAGAGAGCTTACACCTTTATTGAGAAATTCTTTTTTCGACACACCAGCTACGGCGATAAAGGTATCTCGGTCACAAATTAAAACCGGATGACCTAAGCTGTCAAACAATGCCTCTGCATATTCTTTCGCAAAATCACCAAGCTCGCTAATAGGCGAATATTTTTTTAATATAACCTCACCATCACGATCAACAAATATTTCGAGCGGATCTCCTTCTCGAATACGCAACGTTCTGCGAATTTCTTTTGGAATGACAACGCGTCCTAAATCATCAATTCGACGAACAATACCAGTTGCTTTCATCTATTGCTGCCTCACTTTCATCTAAATTTAAAAATTACATCGATGAATCCTTCGTTGAAGAATTCACCATTGTTGTGATTAGTATCCTTCACAACCCAACTTCTATACACGATGAAAGTGATTTTTTCAATTTTAGATAAAATTCCCCAACCTCCATGATCGACAACATTCCTAAAAAATAAACATGAGATCCCCATGATGCTAGGTAAGCATTATGCTCAACTACTATTATAGATACATCTTGATACATCAACATTTGTCCCATGCGAACAAGGGATGATCCGATTGGAATGATCGGACAACCCAATAAAACCGCTTCCAGATAAATTCATTTATCTGGAAGCGGCTTGTTGGTTGGTTTTGGCGTCCCCGAGGCAGGTCGGTGACTTTTCTTCCGGCTTCGGATTTTTGTAGATAACGTTCGTTGATATTTATACAGCACAAGGACAACAAATAAACCAATTGTATCTGACACCACGGGTAAACATGGGATGCTTAAGCTGTCACCGATTTTCCGTCTTTCTCATATACTAACTCTTTTAAGGTTTCATATAAGATGACAAGCCATTCCTGAGGCTTTAGCCCCTTTACATACAGCACAATTTTTAGCTTTGGACCTTCCATGCCAAATCCAAATATTCGTCCATATCTGTTTCCTATTTTCGATAAACGTTGGATTTGTACATCCTTAGAAGCCTGATCATTAAATAGTAAATCAATTTGTTGCTTATGCTGTTTAATGGACTCGACTCCATTTTGTTTTGCATATACCTTCATTTCAGCAATTTGGAATAAATAATCTACCTCATCTGGATATTCTCCAAAACGATCCAACATTTCTTCGCGAAGCTCCTCCAACTCTTCTAGGGTGCTGATCGCTTTAAAGCGTTTATACATATCAATTTTTTGCAAGCCATCAGAAATATACGTATCAGGAATATAAGCATCAATTTCGATATCGATTTCCACATCAGCTGGCTTTTCTTCTTGCTCCACTCCTCTTCGTTTTTCAATCGCTTCTTTCAGCATTTGTGAATACAAGTCAAAACCAACCGAGTCAATAAATCCATGCTGCTCAGCTCCCAGTATATTTCCGGCTCCACGAATGGATAAATCACGCATGGCAATTTTAAATCCCGATCCGAGCTCTGTAAATTCTTTAATTGCCTGCAGCCGTTTCTCAGCAACCTCATTTAATACTTTATCCTTTCGATACGTAAAATAGGCATACGCTACCCGATTTGAACGGCCAACGCGCCCTCTTAACTGATAAAGCTGGGATAGCCCCATTTTATCTGCCTCATATACAATCAATGTATTAACGCTTGGTATATCAACGCCTGTTTCAATAATTGTCGTCGTCACTAGCACATCGTATTGTCCCTCTAAAAATGCAAGAAGCACAGATTCCAGTTCGTTCTCGCTCATTCTCCCGTGCGCATATGTGACACGAGCGTCGGGTACAAGCATCGAGATCTCTTCCGCTCTTATATCAATATCTTCAATGCGGTTGTACAAGACAAATACTTGCCCATCTCTGGCAAGCTCTCGCTCAATGGCCTCGCGAATTAGCTCTGGCGTATGTTCCATCACATACGTCTGTACAGGAAAACGATTTTCCGGCGGAGTCTCAATAATGGATAAATCACGCACGCCAATCATGGACATATGCAATGTTCTAGGAATCGGCGTTGCAGTCAATGTTAGCACATCAATATTCGCTTTTAGCTGTTTAATTTTCTCTTTATGGCTTACACCAAACCGCTGCTCTTCATCAATAATGAGCAGCCCTAAGTCTTTAAAGGCTACATCCCTCGATAATAATCGATGGGTGCCAATCACAATGTCAACTGTGCCATTTTTCAATCCTTGGATCGTCTCTGATTGCTGCTTCCTTGTCCGAAAACGATTAAGCAGGCCAATTTCAATCGGATATCCTTGAAACCGCTCTCGAATCGTTTCATAATGCTGCTGGGCCAAAATAGTGGTTGGAACTAAAAAAGCTACTTGCTTTCCATCCATAATCGCTTTAAAGGCTGCGCGAAGGGCCACTTCTGTTTTTCCGTAGCCGACATCGCCGCATAATAAACGATCCATCGGCTTTTCGCTTTCCATATCCCGTTTAATTTCCTCAATAGAACGCAGCTGATCATCTGTTTCTTGATAAGGAAAGGCTGCTTCAAATTCGCGCTGCATTTCCGTATCTGGAGAAAACGCATATCCCTTGCTTGCTTCCCGCTCTGCATAAAGTTTAATTAAGTCTTCCGCAATATCTTGAACAGACGACTCAACCTTTTTCTTTACCTTTTTCCATTCCGAACCGCCCAATTTATAAATTTTCGGTTCTTTTCCCTCTGAGCCTACATATTTTTGCACCTGATCGATTTGATCGACAGGAACATAGAGCGTATCGCTACCTTGATATTGAATATGAATATAGTCTTTATGAATCCCATTGATTTCTAACGTCTCGATGCCTAAGTATTTACCAATCCCATGATTGACATGGACTACATAATCTCCTACTTGCAGCTCTGAATAGCTTTTAATTCGCTCTGCATTTGATAATTTCTGTCGGCGAGCTGGTTTTTTTACCCGCTTTTTAAATAGTTCTTCTTCAGTAATGACCGCCAGTTTTTGCATCGGCAACTCAAAACCAGTGCCCAAGTCTCCTTGAATAATCTGGATCTTGCCATGCATCGGCAACGCTCCTCCAGGCAAAGGAGAAGCATCCATCTCATAATCTTCCAAAACAGATTGTAATTTTCGCATTCGTTCTGCATTCGCAGCTAAAAAAACGATGGCGTATTTCGCCTTTTTCCATCTTTCTAGCTCCGCCTTTAGCAACGGCATTTGTCCATGAAAATTTTGCATTTGCTTGCAGGAAATATTGACGATATTTTGCGGATGGGTGTGCGGAACATGCCGTAAAAAGAGCGATAAATATAAAATCGGCCTTTTGTTTTTCTGCAATAGATCAGAAAATGAGTGAGAAACAAAAGCAGTATGAATCGTTTTACCCTCTGCAAGTAAACTTGTCTGCCACTCTGCTTCCTCTTCATCTAAATTTTCTGACGTTTCTTGCAGCCGGCTCACCTCATCAAGCAACAACAAACCGTTTTCTGGCAGATAATCTAGCAAACTAGCAGGTTGCTCATAAAAAAGTGCCGAATATTTATATGGCTGCTCAATTTCTTGCCCTTGCTTCAAGCGCTCGAGCTCATATGAAATATGCTGCAATAGCAGCTGCTTCGTTTTTTCATCTTTGACCTTTTGAATACTTTCTTTTAATCCCATCTCAATGCGCTTGATTCCTTGCTGCAGTGCATCCCCATATACAAGTGTCTCATTTACAGGTCCGATTAAAACTTGCTGCACTTCCTCATGAGAGCGTTGATCGTCAACCGTAAATGTTCGAATCGATTCTACCTCTGTATCAAATAATTCCATTCGGTATGGCAATTCAGCTGTTAACGGATAAATATCAATAATACCACCGCGGATGCTAAATTCTCCCGGGGTTGATACAACGGATACACGCTTATATCCCATTTGAACAAAACGATGTTTATAAGCTTCAATATCGAATTCTTGCTCCACAGTAATTTTCAGTAAATTTTCTTTCCATAACGACTTTGGCGGCAATAAACGCCGCACCCCAGCAACAGGAGCAATCACAATTCCTCTTTTTTGCTCTGACCAATAATTCATGACCTCTAAACGCTGAGCCTTTAGTTCCGGGCTAGCAATGGCCATTTCTGCGGCAATCATTTCATTAACTGGATACAGAAACACTTCCTCTGATCCTAAAATTTGAACAAGATCATCATATATTTTTTGCGCTTGAAATAGGTTATGAGCAACAATAAGAAGCGGTCTTGCTGTTTCTTTATAAAGAGCAGATAAAAATACGGATCGAGCAGAGCCAGATAATCCTGTTATAAGCTGCTCTTTTAACCCCGCCTCAATTCCTTTCATGATCGATTGAATATCTTGGTTTTCGATAAAATAATGATGCAACGAACGCACCTTGCTCTCCCTCCTCTCGCAAAGCAATAAATGCAAAAATGCTTTGGTCACCCAAAGCGATCTACTGAATAAATTTTTCGCATTGATGCAGTTCCGGATTTCTCTCAAGCGCCTCATAGCAATCTTCACAAATCGTTTTTACATGAATTTCCCCGTTTGGAAGATAGGAGATCATATCTAATCGCTCTTCTTCTGTTAAATGGTGAAAGCCCAGTTGTTCACTATATATCGGCACTTGACTGATCGTTCCTATTTTTACTCCACAATGCCGACAATAATAGTGTAATGCCATATGGATAACCTCCTAACGGTCTCTTGCTCACATTCATTTTTTACCATTTAGGAGGATTTTATTCATGCATTAAATTCATTCATCACTTGCAAAAAAGGTTCGGTCATAAATTTTTCGCAAGCGTCAGCCGCACGCATGATAGCATGCTGAATATCCGGTTGTTCCTCGCTTATAAACCGTCCTAATACGTAATCGGTTACTTTTTGACCGTTTTGTGGACGGCCAATACCAATGCGGATCCGTTTAAATTGATCTGTGCCTAAATGATGGATTAACGATTTAATCCCGTTATGACCTCCGGCGCTTCCTTTTACCCGTAAACGAATTTTTCCTACTGGCAGATCTAAATCATCATAGATAACCAATAAATCATCTATATCCATTTTAAAATAATCCATCAACGGGCGAACACACTCACCTGATAAATTCATATATGTTAGCGGCTTACATAATATGACTTTTTCTGTTCCTACCATGTGTGATGAAAACAGCCCATTAAATTTAGTTTGATTGTATGAAAGATTCCATCTTTTCGCAAGCTCATCGATGACCATAAATCCGACATTATGTCTTGTCTGTTCATATTCTCTCCCCGGATTTCCTAGACCGACCAGTAACTTCAATGCCTTTATCTCCTCTCTATATGACACGTTCTTTCGATCTTTTCATTTTCTTGGTGTAATCCCTTGTCACGATATCGTTCTCATGGAATGTGTCAACGCTACCCCAGCATCTGGACACACGAACACAAAGCCCGTGACGGCTGTCATCGGGATGGCGAACGTAAAATTTTCACTTTTTGCTGCGGATATCATAACAGGAAAACCAACAGCCAAAAGTGCAGATCAACATTCGGCCGCAAAACAGACACACAACCCTACGTCAAATATTATCACAAAAGACGTAACCGAAATACGGTTACGTCTGTCATCATGATTCAGGCGTAGTTTCTCTTCCCTCTTCAGCTTCCGGGTGACCTGGTTCCTGTTGTTCGCCGCTATGAATTTCCTCTTCCTGCTTAGGCGGTAAAATCGAGGCAATCACTTCTTCCGACTCATGATTGATTTCGTACATCCCACCTGTTTGCACATCGCCCACTGTAATGGTTTCACCAACCTGTAATGAGGAAATGTCAATATCAATTGAGGAAGGGATGTTGGCTGGCAACGCCCGAATCGACAGCTGATGTAAAGACTGCTGTAATACACCGCCATCTTTCACGCCAGCTGCATTACCAACTAAATGTACATTAACAGCCACATCAACCTCTGTTGACATATCAACGACTTGAAAATCGACGTGAATAATCTCATTGCGAATCGGATCTTTTTGAATATCACGTAACAACGCAGAATGACTTTCACCATTTACCTTTAACGTGATTAAGCCATTTCGTCCTGCTTCGCGAACGGTTTTCAAAAAATCTGCCGCATTCATATAAACGACACGATTTTTCACATTTTTTCCGTAAAGTACTCCAGGAATATTTCCTTGTAATCGGATTTTGCGCAATCCAAAGCCTTGCCCTTCTGTACGCTCTTTCGCTTCGAGCACAGCCATGCGTCATCCTCCTCCTGTTTAAAGACTCTACGAATTACTTTGTCCTAAAACAGGAAGATTTAAACATCTATTTTTCTCAATCAAACAAGGCACTAATCGATTGCATTTCATAAATACGAATAATCGCTTCGGCAATCAACGGGGCTACTGATAGTTCTACAATTTTATCAATTTTCTTTTCTTCTGGAAGAGCAATCGAATTTGTCACAACAAGCTCTTTAATTTTTGAATTTTGAATTCTCTCAATCGCTGGACCTGAAAGTACCGGATGCGTACAACACGCATATACTTCACTAGCTCCATTTTCTACAAGTGCATTGGCCGCTAATGTTATCGTTCCAGCGGTATCAATAATATCGTCAATGAGAATGGCCGTTTTGCCTTCCACTTGTCCGACGATATTCATAACTTCAGCAACGTTTGGTTTAGGGCGGCGTTTATCAATAATCGCAATCGGAGCTTTTAACCGATCAGCTAACCGACGGGCCCGTGTTACTCCTCCATGGTCTGGGGATACGATCACGATGTCTTGAAGATTTTTGTTTTTAAAATAGTCCGCTAAAATTGGCACACCCATTAAATGGTCGATTGGAACATCGAAAAATCCTTGAATTTGTGGAGCATGGAGATCAAGCGTAATCACGCGAGAAGCCCCCGCCGTTTCTAGCAGATTCGCAACCAGCTTAGCTGTAATCGGCTCGCGAGAACGCGCTTTACGATCTTGTCTAGCATATCCATAGTAAGGCATAACGATATTAATCGTTTTGGCTGACGCCCGCTTCAGTGCATCAATCATAATTAAAAGCTCCATTAAATGTTCATTGACAGGGGCGCTGGTCGATTGGATAACAAATACATCTCCGCCGCGAATGCTCTCCTCAATGTTGATTTGAATTTCTCCATCACTGAATCGGGATACAGAGCATTTTCCCAATTGTACCCCAATCACTTGAGCAATTTCCTCTGCCAGCTTCATATTCGAATTTAACGAAAATAATTTTAGACTGGAATCAAGATATTGAGACATGATAAACCTCCATCAGGAATTTTTCTTAAAGTTAAGGCGATCCACATAATTTTCTTTATTAACCTGGCGGGCGCGAGCAATCGATAAAGCATTTCCCGGGACATCGTCTGTAATGGTAGAGCCAGCAGCTACATAAGCGCCTTTTCCAATGGTCACTGGAGCAATCAAGTTAGCATTACAGCCGATAAATGCGCCATCTTCAATTTTGGTTAAATATTTATGCTTTCCATCATAGTTCACTGTGATAGAACCGCAGCCTAAATTGACATCTTCCCCGACCTCAGCGTCGCCAATGTAGCTTAAATGCGAAGCTTTGCTGCCTTTGCCAAAGGTGGATTTTTTAATTTCAACAAAATTGCCAATCCGAACATCATCGCCGATTTGAGACGATGGACGAATATGAGCAAAGGGACCAATCGTTACTTGATGTCCAATTTCACTGTCATGGGCAACAGAGTGACGAACCGTCGTGCCGTCACCAATCGAACAATCTTTAATTTCAGAATGAGGACCAATGATACACTCTTTTCCAATCGTTGTTTTTCCTTCAATGATCGTACCAGGATAAATGATGGTGTCACGTCCAATTTCCGCTTCTGGTGATATATAGGTATGCTCTGGATCAATAATTGTCACGCCATTGGTCATATGCGCATAGTTAATCCGTTTGCGCATAATCGCCTCAGCTTGAGAAAGGGCAATGCGGTCGTTGATCCCTATTGTTTCCTCAAACGAAGGGGACTGATAAGCAGAAATGATTTCGCCTTTTTTTCTTAAAATTTCAATCACATCAGTTAAATAATACTCGCCTTGAACATTCTGATTCGATACATTTGTAAGCGCTTCAAACAATGCTTTGTTATCGAAACAATACGTTCCTGTATTAATCTCTTGAATAGACCGTTCCTCTTCTGTAGCATCTTTATGCTCTACAATTTTTTCTACGCTTCCTTCATCATTTCGGACAATTCGGCCATATCCGCTAGGATTTTCTGCAATTGCCGTTAAAATCGTCGCTTTAGCCTTGGTTGAAAGATGATGCTCTAATAGCGCTTTCATCGTTTCAGCCGTGATGAGTGGGGTATCACCGCACACAACAAGTGTTACACCTTCCAGTCCTTTCAAGTAAGGAGAAGCTTGCATAACAGCATGAGCAGTCCCTAGCTGCTTTTCTTGGAGAGCAAATTCGCTTTTATCACTGATTTGTTTTTTTACTTGTTCCGCACCAAATCCAACTACGGTAATTAACTTCTCAAGATCAAGCCGCGATACTTGATCGACTACATGCTGAACCATTGGCTTGCCGCAGACAGGATGTAAGACTTTATATAGGTTTGATTTCATTCTTGTTCCCTGTCCCGCCGCCAATATTATCGCGTATCGTTTTACCATAAACAGGGCCTCCAATTACCTTTTTATCCATAATTGAATATATCCTAATTAGCTATGTATTTCAAGGAAACATTCCATTTTACCAGAAAATAAAAAAAGCCTGTTGCACAGAACAGGCTTTTTTTATTTAAGAAGCACCGGCTTCTTCTAACTCTTCTTCAAGTTCCCCTAAACGGTGATACTCAGCTAATACTGCTTCTTGAATTTTTCCACGAGTTGTGGAATTAATTGGATGTGCGATGTCGCGAAACTCCCCGTCAGGAGTACGCTTGCTTGGCATAGCCACAAACAAGCCGTTATTGCCATCAATTACGCGAATATCATGCACCACAAATTCGTTATCCAGCGTAATAGAAGCAATCGCTCTCATACGTCCTTCGGTATTCACGCGGCGTAATCTAACGTCGGTTACTTCCATTCTGCTCACCACCTTTTCCCTATATAAGAACTTGGTTAATTTATTCCACATTCATCTCGCATTTCCTTCTTTTAATTTAAAAAATTTCATAAAAAATAGATAAAATGACCTGTTTTTGTCAAAATAAGTGTTTATTCTAGCCGATGCTGTCGAATGAAGATATGCGGGAAAATCTAATAAGGGAAAAGGGGAGTAGAAAAGCTATCATTCACTCGTGGGGCCTGATAAAATGGATTTGCTTGTTATTCTTGCGCCTCATAAATGATGAACGGACCGTATCTATATCTGTAAAAAGCCTCGAACGGAAGGCAAGTGGGTGCACGGTCACGCCAAAGCGTGACCGTGCACCCGCCAACAAGTATCTTATAGTTGGGATATCGCTAAACTTATTTCACTAAAGCAATCACTTCAATTTCAACAAGTGCGTCTTTTGGCAGCTGAGCCACTGCTACGCAAGAACGCGCTGGTTTATGCTCATTAAAATACTGGCCATATACTTCATTCACAGCTGCAAAATCGTCCATGCTTTTTAAGAAAACGGTTGTTTTTACAACTGTTTCAAGTGATGCTCCTGCTGCTTCCAGAACGGCCTTCAAATTTTTGAACACTTGATGAGTTTGCTCTTTGACATCTCCCTGCACCATTTCTCCTTCTGGTGTCAAGGCAATTTGACCTGAGCTGTAGAACATATTATTAACAATGATTCCTTGGGAGTATGGGCCAATCGCCTGAGGCGCTTTCGATGTTTGTACTTTTTCCATCTTTGTATGACTCCTTTCTTTTATTCGAGAAAATTTAAATAGTTTCCTTCTTTTACAGCAATGTGCTTCTCTTTTATATTAACAGAAGAAAGCTTCACTAAGGAAACGTATTCATCCACAAGCCGTTCACTTATATCTTCTGACTCGACAAGCACTCCGATTCCAGCCAAACGAGCGTTAAACTCATTTAATAAACTGGTCATACCATGTATCGTGCCGCCCGCTTTCATAAAATCATCGATAATTAATACGTTCGTTCCCTCTGCTAAACTGCGTTTTGCCAATACCATTGTTTGAATGCGTTTAGACGAGCCAGATACGTAATTAATGCTAACCATCGATCCTTCTGTCACTTTATTATCATGACGCACGATCACCACAGGCACATTCAAAAAATGGGCTACAGCATAAGCTAACGGAATCCCCTTTGTCGCAATGGTCATAACGACATCAATAGTCCGTTCGGCAAAAAGAGACGCATATAATTGGCCGATTTTATTGACAATTCGCGGATCTCCAAGAATATCCGTCATATAAAGATACCCACCGGGCAGCAATCGATCCGGATTTGCCAGCTGCTCACATAAGTAATGAACCGTCTCTTTGGCTTCATCAACAGAGATTTTAGGAATATATTGAACTCCGCCTGCCGCGCCTGAAAGTGTTTTCAATGTTCCGATCCCTTGCTGTTCAAATGTTTGCTTAATAATCGCTAAATCCTCACTAATGGAAGATTTGGCCGACTGATAGCGTTCAGCAAAAAAAGTGAGCGGGACCAGCTGATGGGGATGTTCTAGGAGATAGTGCGTCATATCGACTAAGCGGCTACTGCGCCTTAATTTCATAAACGAACCCCCTAAAAACCGAATGTTATATGGTAAATATAACATTAATGTACGTATTTAATCAAGCGTATTCCGCTCTCCTAATAACCTCACTGTAAAGACTTGGTCACAAAAACCTCTTAAACCGTTATAAATGCGCTGCAATCGTGAATCATACTGGACGAGTCCAAAAACCGTCGGGCCGCTTCCGCTCATTAATACCGCATCAGCCCCGAAACGCTTCATTTGCTCTTTAATATGGGCTACCTCTGGATATTTTTTTAACGTCACATCTTCCAATACATTTCCAACAAGAGAACAAATTCCTTCGTAATCTTGGTGTTTAATGGCTTGTACCATTCCATCGACATCAGGGTGCTCAATCGTGTTGACATTTAAACTTCGATACACTTCGGCTGTTGAAACCCCGATGGCTGGTTTTGCTAGAATGACCCAGCACGGTGGAGGAGCAGGAATATGTTCAATTTTTTCTCCTCGTCCGGTGGCAATGGCTGTTCCGCCATAGACGCAAAACGATACGTCAGAACCTATTTTTGCACCAAGCTCGGCTAATTCATCGAGAGTAAGTCCCAGTCTCCAAAGTTTATTTAGTCCTCGCAGTGTAGCTGCTGCATCACTGCTTCCTCCAGCCAAACCAGCAGCGACCGGAATCGCTTTCGCAATTGAAATAGCGACCCCCTTGCGAATTCCAAACGTTTCTTTCAGCAATTTTGCTGCTTGGTAAGCTAAATTCCGATGATCGTCAGGAACAAATCGATTATGTGAGACAATTTTAATTGTATCGCTGGCTAATGGGACTAGTTCGATTCGGTCAGCAAGATCAATCGTCGTCATCACCATTTTGACTTCGTGATATCCGTCTGGCCGTTTATGTAGCACATCTAACGATAAATTGATTTTAGCCGGAGCTTTTACCAATAGTCTCAAACTTTCCACCTACTTTATCCACTTCAAACTTATACGAACATTTTACCACAAACCAACGAACTCCATTATGCAATCTTTCAAGAGCCTTGTCAAAGAAAAACCGAAGCCATTAAGCTTCGGCTGCCGCGGTTATAATTTTTAGTGATTTTGATTACTTTGTCCTCTCAGCCAAATGACGTTCCGCCATTTGTATCGCTAATTTCACCATATTTCCCGCATCTTTCGCGCGAATAGCTCCCCAGCCTTCTTTTTGAACGACATCGTAAAATCCCAACTCTTTGGCCAGCTCTTCCTTAAACTGCTGTGACATCATTCCTCGACGTCTGCTCAATTGCAAGCAGCTCCTTTCAAAAACCGCGACAATTTTATTATTTAAAAACAGACGCATCTTTATGTTTCCTTTATAAAGAAAAGTACAAAACAAAAAGCAGCAAACAAATGTCTACTGCCCGCCCATTACCATATGATCGTCATCTAAAAAGGTTAATTTTACTGTTTCTGTTAACACGTCAGCATAGCTATAAGATACACGCTCGAATGCGTTTTCCGCTTGATCAAGCTCAATGACAAAGACAGATGGATACGTTTCTGCAAGAATCCCGCAGCGTTCAATGGTTTTTCTTCGCCCACCGTTCGCTTTTAATGTTAGGCGTTTACCGATGTTAGAGTCTAACGCCTTCTTAATATCGGATAAAGTTTTTGCCATCATTCGCCCTCCACCTCACTGATTTAATTATAACAAATTATTACTCAAAAATCAAAAATAAAAATTATACCAACCATTTTTTATTTATGTCAATGTGTATTTTTCTACATTTTTCTCATTTCTGTGCATATTATATACTGTTTATGAAAAATTATGTATCAAACATAGAAAAGATCGCCCGACTATCTCCCGTCGTAGCGACCTTCCTGATTTTCTTTTTCAATTAGACGAAATGGCATTCCTGTGCGCAGGACTCCTTTCGTTTCTATGCCTCCGAGCCCTTTTTCACCAGTCAATGTATTTCGTAATACATCCCAAACATGAACCGTTTCAATAAAAGGAGTAAAGCTAATCCTAGAAACAATATAGACAGGGTCAAGGGCATGAATATTGACCCGAGCTGGAGAACTAGCGAAGTTGGCGCCTGCGCGAATAAGCGATTCAAAATACGATTGACAAGCTCCTGCGAAAATGACGAGCTGGTCGAGATGAGGTATTCTTTTGCGCGCTTCTTTCACAGTCTGCACAAAATATCGCGAGTGACGATATGCCTTTAAATCCGTCGCTTTTCCTTTCGATTTCGAATAAGAGTCATGTCCTGTGATCACTAAAATATCAGGACGAATTCGGTCGATAAGCTCCCCAACCCTTTCTGGCATTTCCTTTTCTTCGCAATATATTCCATGTACCGGGACGCCAATTCGCTCATACATGCTTAAGCATTTTCGTAAATACACAGGGTCACCGTCCATGTGCAGAACGCGCCCCGGGATTTGAAAAAAATCTTCCTCTGTTTGATAGCCTCCTGTTGCTCGGTACTCTGATTTTTGCTTTAATAAGTGATAATCTTGCCTTAACAATTTATACGACTGCTCGATTAATTCACTTTCTTTTTTCTGTCTCATTTGCTGCTCTTGCTCATCAATAATGATTAAATCATCGAATGGAGCATCAGCTATTAATCGCACATCTTCTCCATGCAAAATGACTTCTTTTTCTCCGTCATTCCTCACCTTAATGTCAATGACTCGGAATAGCAAATCGCATTCATATGACTTCCTAGCGACAATATCGCCGATTTTGATATCCATTGCCTCTTCACTCCAAAAATATACGATTTATTAAGTACAATATGCATAGATTTTCAAGAGGTGAAGCGAAAAGAAAAAAAGGTCTAGAGCTAGACCTTTTTTTCAAAAATATCCACTAAGCGATTACTAAGAGCAGCAAATTCTTGAATGGTCAGCGTCTCACCTCTTCTTTTTGAATCAATGCCACTATCCGCTAACCCGCGCTCAATATTTTCTTTTTGCTGTTTTCCGTTGGGCAGATGGCTTATTAGATTATTTAAAATCGTTTTGCGCCTTTGTCCGAAGCTAGCCCGAACCACCTGAAAGAAAAATGATTCATCAACGACTTCAACCGCTGGCTTTTCTCTTTTTGTTAAACGAATCACAGCAGAATCAACATTTGGCTGAGGCATAAAAACCGTTCTAGGCACATTCATCACGGTTTCAGCTTTTGTATAGTATTGGATAGCAATGGATAAAGAGCCATAATCTTTAGTACCAGGAGAAGCAGAAATGCGGTCTGCCACTTCTTTTTGCAACATGACCACAATGCCACGGATCGGCAAACGATCTGTAAGCAGCTTCATAATAATAGGTGTCGTTACATAATAAGGCAAATTGGCCACAACCATAATATCATGAATTTCTGCCAATTCTTCATCAATAATGTGCTGAATATTAGCCTTAAGTACATCTTGATGAATAATACGAATATTGGAATATAAGGAGAGGGTATCCGCTAAAATAGGCAAAAGGCGCTGATCGATTTCAAAGGAAATCACTTTTTTGGCCTGGCGCGCCAGCTGCTCAGTAAGGGCCCCAATCCCTGGGCCAATTTCAATTACGCCTGTTTCGTTAGACAATTCTGCAAAATCGACAATGCGACGCAAAATGTTCGTGTCAATGAGAAAATTTTGTCCTAAACTTTTCTTAAATGAAAAACCATATTTATTTAAAATTTCACGCGTACGTGCCGGTGTAGCAATATCCTTATTCATTGTTTTTTTCCTCCTGAAGCACTTGCTCAAGCGCATGATAAAACGCTTCTTTAGAAATTTGAAACATGAGCAGCCGTTTATAGAGCTGCTTTCCATTTGTATAGCCAATTTTTAATATTTGCCCTAAACGCTGCCGCCGAGCTTTAGCTAATGCTCCGCCAATCAATCCAGCAGCTATGAGGTCATCCAGCGTAATATCTTCTCGCCATTCTGCCGCTTCCTCATATACGTGCCTTAGTGCTTGCTGAATCGCTTCCACAGAAGCATATTCAACGCCAACTCCCCTTCCTTTTTTAGAAAGCGCCTCCTGCTTTGGTAAAAACGCATGTTTACAACCAGGTACGCGTTCAGCAATTGTTTTTCGAATCTTTTCACCAGGGAAGTCTGGATCAGTAAAAATAATAACGCCACGCTTTTCATTTGCCAGCTTGATCCGTTCAATCGTTTCTTCTGTAATGGCCGAACCATTCGTTTCAATCGTATCTGCTGTAACCGCGCGCTGAATGGCTACTGTATCATCTCGTCCTTCAACAACAATAATTTCTTTAATTTTCAATCCTTCTGCGCAGAAATATGGTTCCGCGCTTCCCCCTTTCTTTCACAAAAAATGTTCCATGATGATCCCATAAAACCGAATGAACAATTGTGTCCCAGACTTTATTTAATATTTTTTATCATTACTACATAAAAAACGCGAAACTTTTTGCCCATTTCTTCGTCTAATAATGTAGAAAATCACTTCCCATTATAACGAAAAAAAAGAGGGGAGAAAAACCCCTCTCTTGCGTTTTGCCTATTGTATAATTCTTACCTTTACGCGTTTCGTTCCCCAACGAAATGCAGCGGACTTATTTGGAAAGAAAACATCAATTTTATACCCATTAATGCTGCCTCCTGTATCAGCAGCAATTGCATAGCCATAGCCTTCTACGTATACTTTAGAGCCGAGAGGAATAACGCGAGGATCCACAGCAATGACTTTCATATGCGGATTCGCCCGCAGGTTGATTCCTGTACTCGTTCTTCCCGAACAGCCGCCGCAATAGGCTGTATACGCTGTCGCATTAACATAAAGTTCTCTAGATGATGCTGACGAGCCGCGCGATGTCATCGCTGGCCTTTCTTTCGTACCCACAGCGATCACTCGATTTTGGCTTTGCTTCACGGTTTCAGTTTTTAATAGCTTCCTAGATATTTCCTTTCCGTTTTCTAGCACAACCTCATAATGCTTTGATAAAAGCCCTTTTTGACCTGGATTAATGACTCGTTGCTCACCTTTAGGCAAGCTAGCATCCTTCTGAGTAACGACTGCGAAATTTACCGGTTCTTCCACTACATCGGTGACTTTTTGAACTTTCGTAACCTTCACAACCATATTCGCTTTTATTTGATCTTGTAATGCTGGCTCTACACGGTCGAGTTCATTTAACGTGATATGGTGCTGCTTTAAAAAGTCAGCGACAGTAGTCGAAGTTGCCCACACTTGCTGTTGCTTACCGCCGACATTCAACTGAACAGGAAACGCTTTTTGCAGCGAAATGCTCATCCCTTTTTGGATCGGTGCATCCAGTGATGGAGATACTCGATCATATGGTCCGACGGTAATATGCTGGCTCGCTAATAACTCTCTTACACTTTCAGCAGTCGTCCATAGTTCCTTTTGCTTTCCATCTATTTTGACGGTAACTTGTTTGCTCGCTTCCCAGACAATATTCAAATCGTCTGTAACAACCGTATCAAGAGAAGGGTACACATGATCCTCTGGACGAAGGTCAATATGCTGCTCCTTTAACACTTCTTTCACTGTGTTAGCGTGTGTGCGAATCTCTTGCCTCTCTCCATTTTTAGTAAGAACCACATGATCCTTTGTTGCTTCATATCCTGCAAATCCAGTCGTCGCTGAAAAAGCTATTAAACTACTAGCTGTTACTGTAAAGTTTTTCCTTAATGAATCAGAAAGCAGACTCCTCATGCTAGTCAACACGGTCTAAACCGCCTCCTTCATTTGCCTATATTTCCCCTTTCCCTAACCTTTACGCATAAGCACACTCTATTATGCAAAAAATAAAGGTAAAAGGGAAGGAAGACTTGTCGACATGTCTATACTATGCATCGTTCTAAATTTGTAGAACTCTTTTTTATTTCTCGATGATTAGACAAGCCTTCTCAAAAAACGACACATTTTGTTAGCGATTAATGCCGAATAATTTTTTCGCATTTTCGGTTGTTTTCATCGCTACTTCCTCAAAAGAAACCCCTTTCAGCTCAGCAATCGCTTCGGCAACATACTTCACATAGCTCGGTTCATTGCGCTTGCCTCGAAAAGGATGCGGGGTTAAATAAGGACAGTCCGTTTCTATAAGCAAATGTTCAAGAGGGATTTCTTTCGCAACTTCTTTAGGCTTCTTCGCATTTTTGAATGTCACAGGTCCGCCAAACGAAAGGTAAAAATTCATATGGATGCACTGCTTTGCCACCTCAACACTGCCGGTAAAACAATGCATGACCCCGCCGACTTCTTGTGCGTTTTCCGATTGTAAAACTTCCAAAATATCCGCTGTCGCCTCGCGATTATGTATAATAATCGGCAGCTTCACCTTTTTCGCCAGTTCAATTTGCTGCCGAAATACTTCTTTTTGTATTTCCTTCGGTGATTTATCCCAGTAATAATCTAGTCCCATCTCTCCTAATGCCACTACTTTAGGATGCGATGCTAGTTCTTCAATCATTTGCAAATCTTTGTCCGTCATATCAATCGCATCGACAGGATGCCAGCCAACCGCAGCATAAATAAACTCATATTGCTCTGCCAGTTCCATCGCACCGGCAATCGTCGGACGATCAAATCCCACGACTACAATATGAGATACTCCTTCATCCCGGGCTCGCTGAATGACCTCTGTCACATCCTCGCTATATTGCATCGCATTTAGATGTGCATGCGTATCAAATAACATAAGCAATGACCCCTTTTCTAACCTGTTGTTAAGTGTAGCATACAAAGCGATTACATATATCACATATCCTTAACATTTATATTACAAAATGACAACAAAGAGGTGTCGTGTGTTTCATTCACGTCCACCTCTCTGATTGATGCTACTTAATTTTGGTTCCGTTCGGCAGATTCTCATCAACAGTTGCTAAAGAAAGCATTCCATTTGTCTCGCCAGCCAAAATCATTCCTTGAGATAGTTCTCCTCGCAACTTAACTGGCTTCAAATTCGTTACACAAATCACTTTTTTGCCAATTAATTGTTCAGGTTGATAAAATTCAGCAATTCCTGACACGACTTGACGCTTTTCATAGCCAAGGTCGAGCTGTAGTTTAAGAAGCTTGTTGGCTTTTTTTACCAGTTCAACATGGAGAATTTGCGCCACTCGCAAATCTACTTTCATAAAATCATCAATTGTAATTTCCGCCGCCGTTTCTTTGGATGGATCGTTTGCTGAAGGATTTTGTGCCGCTTGATCTCCTTGCATGTGCGATTTAATATACGCCACTTCCGTTTCCATCTCCAATCTCGGAAATAAAGGCTCTCCTTTTTCAACCTTTGTTCCTTCTTTTAAAAGGCCAAATTGATATAAGCTTTCCCATTCTTTTAATTCTTGTTGTTTGATGCCGAGCTGCTGAAAGATTTTGTCTGGAGTGCGAGTTAAAAATGGCTGAAGCAAAATCGCCATGTGACGGAGCGATTCTGCCAAGTGCGTCATGACGGACGCCAATTTTTCCTTATTTGCTTCCTCTTTCGCTAATATCCACGGTTGTGTCTCGTCAATATATTTATTAGCTCGGCTGATGAATTGCCACAACGCTGTCAGAGCAACAGAAAACTCCATTTTTTCCATTGCCTCTTCATAATGCTTTACCGTTTCCTTCGATGTTTCAACAAGCTGATTATCGAACGCGGTTTTCGGTCCATCATAAACCGGAATCACACCATCAAAATATTTTTGAATCATCGCAATCGTACGATTTAGTAAATTTCCTAAATCATTGGCTAAATCATAATTAATTCGTTCGACAAACCCTTCCGGAGTAAATACCCCATCTGAACCAAATGGAACTTCGCGGAGTAAATAATAGCGAAGCGCATCTAAACCATAACGGTCAATTAATGTCACAGGATCGACGACATTTCCTTTAGATTTCGACATTTTCCCATCTTTCATTAGCAGCCAGCCATGGGCAAATACCTTCTTCGGCAACGGTAAATCCAGTGCCATTAGCATAATCGGCCAGTAAATCGTATGGAAGCGAACAATTTCTTTCCCTACCAGATGAACATCTGCCGGCCAATATTTCAAAAACTTCTCATCATTTTCCGTACCATAGCCCAATGCTGTAATATAATTAGATAACGCATCAATCCATACATAAATCACATGTTTCGGATCTCCCGGCACTTTAATGCCCCAGTCAAAGGTTGTTCGCGACACAGCTAAATCTTCCAAGCCAGGCTTAATAAAGTTGTTAATCATTTCATTTTTGCGAGATTCTGGCTGGATAAATTCCGGATTTTCTTCGTAATATTGAAGAAGACGATCGACATATTTGCTCATATTAAAGAAATACGATTCTTCTTTTACCTTTTCAACCGGACGCCCGCAATCTGGACAATTACCATCTACCAACTGTCTTTCTGTATAAAATGATTCACAAGGTGTACAATACCAGCCTTCATATTGATCTAAATAAATATCTCCTTGTTCTACTAGGCGGGCAAAAATCTTTTCAACCACCTCTTTGTGGCGATCCTCTGTCGTACGAATGAAATCATCATAAGAAATATCGAGCTTTTTCCATAGCTCTTGAATCCCAGCAACGATTTCATCTACATATGCTTGAGGTGTAACTCCTTTTTCTTCCGCTTTTCGCTGAATTTTTTGTCCGTGTTCGTCCGTTCCTGTCAAATACATCACATCGTATCCGCGAAGCCGCTTATATCGAGCCATCGCATCTCCAGCCACCGTCGTATAAGCATGGCCAATATGTAACTTGCCGCTTGGATAGTAAATCGGTGTCGTCAGATAAAAGGTTTTCTTCTCCATTTTATACCCTCCTCGATATGCAAAAACCCTCGTCCAAAGACGAGAGCAATTATCGCTTATTATATATTTTATATGATTTTGATGGTATATAAAAACATCTATTTCTCTCATCTTGGAAAAATATACATAAACACTTGAACAAATGTCAACAAATACGGTTGATTTTTGTCGAATATTCTTTATGAGTTTATATTTATAAAAAAAGAAGTGGAAAAAATAGAAAAGCATGCTTATTTTTTGATAAATTTATATATTTTATTACTTTCTTAATATATAAATAAAAAGATATAAACTCTTAATTGAAAGCATGCGATATTAAATAAAATTTTTCTGAAATAACAAAATACATTTTTTTTAAATTTTACATATAAAAGGATTGACGTATAATGGAAACATTGATATGATTAGGTTGTAGGAATTTTGTCGAATATTGACGAATAAACAAACAGGCACATAGAATTTATGATGGAGAGGAGATTATTTCAATGAAATCTACAGGTATCGTTCGTAAAGTGGATGAATTAGGCCGCGTTGTTATTCCAATTGAGTTACGCCGTACATTAGATATCGCGGAAAAAGATGCGTTAGAAATTTATGTTGACGATGAGCGCATCATCCTCAAAAAATATAAACCAAATATGACATGTGTCGTAACAGGTGAAGTTTCTGACGATAACTTCAAGCTTGCTGGCGGCAAAATCATTTTAAGCCGTGAAGGTGCTGAAATCCTTCTTAAAGAAATTCAAGAACAATTAGAAACATCAAAATAAAAGTTTCTCTAGATTTTCTAGAGAAACTTTTTTATTGGTGATATTCTTGATAGATTTCCCGTTTCGGCACCTTTCGATCTTTTGCTACTTCTTTTATTGCATCCTTGACGCTCAAATGTTTTTCATCAATATAATAATCAACATGTTCGCTGACTGAAAGCGAATGCCACCAATCGCTCACCTGTTCCTCGTTTTCCTTTGCCCCTTCCACAATGATACAAAATTCGCCGCGAATCTCCCCGTTCTTTGTCCATTCGATTACCTCGCTTATAGTACCGCGAATAAATTCTTCAAACCGCTTAGTTAATTCGCGGCCTATCGCAATTTTCCGCTCTCCCATGACTTCATGCATCACCGCCAGTGTATCGGCCAATCGGTGCGGCGATTCATAGAAAATCATGGTGTCACGTATATTCTTTAATGCTTCAAGCTGTTGTTTCTTCTCTTTTTTCGCCCGATCAAGGAAACCAAAAAAATAAAAATGTTCAGTTGGCAGCCCAGAAGCAACAAGGGAGGTGAGCGCCGCATTCGCTCCCGGCAATGGTACAACAGGGCAACGCTCTTCCAAAGCGGCGGCAACGAGATCATAGCCCGGATCAGAAATAGCAGGCATTCCAGCATCGCTCACCAATGCAATCGTTTTTCCTTCTTGCAGCCATTCGACAATTTTTTTGCCAGCTGTATATTTATTATGTTCATGATAACTGATGATTGGTGTCGTAATTTCAAAATGGTTAAGCAACTTTTTCGTTTGTCTCGTATCTTCTGCTGCTATCATATCTGCTTCCTTTAACACCCGCAATGCCCGAAATGTTATATCCTCTAAATTGCCAATCGGGGTCGGCACAATATATAAAGTTCCTTGATGAGTTTGCTCTACAAAGCTTTTCTGCTGCCAAACCATAATTTTTTCTCCTTTTTATCACATTCCATATAATATTTGTCTTACTTCTTCTGTATACTCATTATGATCATTATACACAATTAACGGTGGCAAAATTTTTAAATCAGGATTCCCATCTTTTATCCCTTCGATCAAAAGCGTATTGGCTTCCTTCCCCAGTTTGGGGTATACGAAACGTAACCGCTTTGGCTCTAAACGATATTTCCGCATCAGGGTCACAATATCTAATAAGCGACCCGGCCGATGAACAAATGCCGCTTTTCCTCCTTGCTTAAGCAGCTGGCTGCTAACCTTCATGACATCCTCTAGCGTACAATAAATCTCATGACGCGCAATCGCTAAATGCCTATTTTTATTCATTTCCTCCTCACTTACAGTCGGAAAATATGGCGGATTGCATGTCACCACATCATATTTGCTGTAACCGAGCTTCTGAGGCATGTCCTTAATATCTCCATGAATCATCTCAATTTGCTCTGTCAGCCCATTATATTGCACACTTCTTCTAGCCATATCATAAATTCGTTCTTGAATTTCAACACCGATAATTTTTCCTTTCGTCCTTTTGCTGAGCAAAAGTGGAATCACACCATTACCTGTACATAAATCAACAATATGGCCTTTTTGAATGGGCAAATATGCGAATTTCGCCAACAACACTGCATCTAATGAAAAGGCAAAAACAGATGGACTCTGAACAATGCGCATATCTTCATTTAAGAGATAATCGAGTCTTTCATCGTGCTGCAATTCAATCATCGTTCTAATCCCTCTTTCATGTTCTTTCAAGAAAAGAGCCTCTCCTTGTTGGAAAGGCTCCGTTATTACTTTTTATTTAAAAAAGACAAGCAAAATAAGCAATCTTCCGTACGAACGCTGCCATAATGAACATTGCAAATATGAAACCCTTCTTGATAAAGCCGCGCCAAATTGTCATATCCTTCACCAATATCAATCGGCTTGCGTTCATTTTTTACCTTATGGCTTTTTTCTTTTCGTTTTATGCTGACCGCATCTTCAGTAAGTTGCTCGAGACGCATGCGCAAATGGCTGTTCTCCATTTGCAACTGCCGGTTCTCCTCAAGTAATTGAGCAAGATGTTCCTTCAGTTCAACAAGCTGACTATACAAATGGCTGATTTGTTCTTCCATACTTGTTACTGATTGAAAAATCTCTTTCTTATCCACGCAAATCCACCTCAATTAATCTGTGGCCTGAATCGACAAAACTCCTTCTTTTACTAGCTCATCAATGGTATATTCGACTACTCGTTCGTGCTCTGGCAATTCCACTTGCAGCACTCTTTCCAAAATATTTAAGCCAACTACTCTGCCGAGGCCATGCGGGGTTTCAATATATTCCCCTAAATCAGGCAACTGCTCTTTTGCTGTTTCATATTCGTCGTTTTCATATTTTAAGCAGCACATTAGCCGTCCGCAAAGACCAGAAATTTTGGTAGGGTTTAAAGATAAATTTTGATCCTTCGCCATTTTAATGGATACAGGATCAAAATCCCCTAAAAAAGTAGAGCAACAAAGCATTCTTCCGCAAGGCCCGATTCCTCCAAGCATTTTTGCTTCATCGCGAACACCTATTTGTCTTAGCTCGATGCGAGTGCGAAAAATAGCTGCTAGATCTTTCACAAGCTCACGGAAATCAACTCGTCCATCAGCTGTAAAATAGAAAATCACTTTATTGCGATCAAACGTGTACTCCACATCAACAAGCTTCATTTCAAGCCCGTGCTCTTCAACCTTTTTTAAACAAATTTGATACGCTTCCTGCGCTGCTTTTTTGTTTTCTTCAACGACCATTTTGTCTTTCGAATCTGCTATGCGAATCACCTTTTTTAAAGGCAAAACGATATCATTCTCATCCACTTGTTTATTTCCAATAACGACCTTACCGAATTCAATGCCACGAACAGTTTCTACAATGACAAACTCTCCGGTTGGAATCGTTAATTCTCCAGGATCAAAATAATAAATTTTTCCTGCTTTTTTAAAACGGACGCCTACTACATTATACAAACGGTCTTCCCTCCTTTAAGTTGAGGATAAGCTGCTCCATTAAAAGCTGGGTATTCATATTTGTATTTAAACGTGCTTTTGCTTGTAAAATCGTCGACATATTTTGGATCATTCGTTTTTGCGAACAGGCAAGAGCCCATTGCTGCAAGCTATCTAATCGATCGCAGTAAACAATGTTTTCAAGCTGATCGAGTTGCAAATACATTAGATCCTTATATAAATACAACAATAAATCCAGTCCTATATCCATTTGCTGCTTCTCTTGAAAATGGGGCATCCATTTTTCATGTATCATGAAAAGTGCATATGAGGGCTTTCCCTGTAATGCTTCATATAATTGTAACACTATTTTTCGGGCATCTGCAAACCAATCATCTCGACTTAATTCGAGAGCTTCTTCGCGATTGTTCGTAACATGTGCCGCAAGAAGGGCAAGATGGGGAGGAATTTGTTGTTCTCTTAAATAATCAGCGATGGCAGTAGGCGGCAACGTCCGAAATGATAAAACTTGGCAACGGGAAATGATGGTTGGTAACATGCGATGATATTGCTCTGTTAACAAAACCGCCGTTGTGCCTCGGTGAGGCTCCTCCAAAAACTTCAGCAAACTATTAGCCGCATTGTTTGTCATTTTATCTGCATGCCTAATGATGTAAAGCTTTTGGTTTGATTCGACTCCCGTTTTAGAAAATTCCTCTTGCAATGCTTCAATTTGCCCTTTTTTGATCGATTGACCATCCGGTTCAATCCAGTGTACATCCGGATGGTTTCCTGAATCGATCCTTCGACAATTTCTACATTCATTACAAGGTCTATACGTTAAACGGTTGAGACAAAATAAACTTTTGGCCAGCAATAAACTGACTTCTCTTTTGCCTGTTCCCCGTTGTCCTTCAAATAAATAAGCATGTGCCACACGCTCTTTTTCAATGCTGCGAGCGAGCATCTTCATCACAATCGGTTGATACTGCTCAAGCTGGTCCCAAAGAACAGCCACATCCATCACTCACTTATCTATGATCTAAAATCGAAAAACGCTCCCGTTTTGCATTGATCCTGCTGCTTATTCAGGATGATGAGACAGACATCGTCTTCGTTCAACTGCATCATATTTATTATGAAGCAATAGCCGCAAAACGGGAGACCTTATTTTTATTCTAACATGTCTTATGAATTTCATCATTTTATGTTTCATGGTCGAACGATTTTTCCTGTTCACCAAGCTTCTTTAAGATAATATGGGCCGTGTCAGCCAACACCTCATCAACTGGTTTTGAAGCATCAATTTGTACAATACGTTCAGGAAAACGTTGGGCTAACTGCAAATATCCTTGCCGTACTTTATGATGAAACGACAAGCTTTCCATATCCAGTCGATTAATTTCACGCTGCTGGCTTTTACGAATTCGCTCTAAGCCTACCTCCGGTTCTAAATCAAAATAAAACGTCAACGATGGAAAGTATCCATCAATGGCAAATTGATTAATACTTAATATCTCATCCATTCCCAGCCCTCTTGCAAAGCCTTGATAAGCAAGGGAGCTATCAATAAAACGATCACACAATACAATTTTCCCGCTTGTCATGGCAGGAATAATTTTTTCTACAAGATGCTGTCTTCTTGCTGCAGCATATAATAAAGCCTCGGTTCGTCCATCCATTTTTATATATGCTGGATTTAAAATAATGGAACGAATTTCCTCGGCAATTTCAATTCCTCCTGGTTCTCTTGTCGCCACAACCTCCCAGCCCCGCTCTGTCAAAAAGTCCTTCAGCATAGCAATAATCGTCGTTTTTCCTGCTCCTTCTGGTCCTTCAAATGAGAAAAATGGTCCTACCACATCTGTCACCCTTTTCATTTTCTTTTTTATTATTCGAACACCTCAATTTGATGAAAATCGAGTCGTTTTCCTCCTTGGAAATGAGAACCGTATTGTCGTAATTCAAGAAGCGAGGCAATATGTTCTCCGTTAATGATTTCTCCAATAATCAATAAAGGAATCCCTGGGGGATACGGTATAATGGTTTCTGCTGCTATGAGCCCCTCTGCTTGTTCCACATGAACAAATTTTCTGTTTCGCTTCTTTAATGATGAATATGGAATGACCTCTGATGCTGCCGCAAACGAAATGGGCGAGACAGAATCAAGGGAACGGTCACAACGGTGAAGACCAGAAAATGCCTTTTTTATTTTTTCAATAATCTCCTCCAGATTTTCAAATAATGCTAAGGGATAAACAAAAAGAACATTCAATGGATCAGCCAATTCAGTAAAAATCCCTGCTTGCTCTAAACAGCGCTGCAATTCATAACCTGATAACGAGCTTCTTGTTTGAACCGTAATTTTTAATAAATCGGTCATCACACATGGATCAGTAGATTCCACTACCGCTATTCCTTCTATTCCATTTAATGCTTTTTTAAATAAAGATACTTGAGCTTGTATATGACCGATCTCTTCTATAGATAAATGAGCTAAATAGCTTCGAGCTAAATCAAGTGAAGCCATAATTGGATAAGATGGGCTGCTCGATTGAAATATTCGCAAAAAGTGATGCAGTTTTTCTATGTCGACTAACGAGCTGTTTACATGTAAATACGACCCCATTGTCATAGCCGGCAATGTTTTGTGAGCGGATTGTACAACCACATCAGCACCATATGTTATCGCTGTTGAAGGAAAAGGATCTCCTAATATAAAATGAGCACCATGAGCTTCGTCAACAAGCACAGGGATGCCATAGCGATGGGCCATACTCACCGCTTCTTTTAGATCAACTGCCATGCCATAATAATTGGGGTTTGTCAAAATCAGAGCTTTAGCGTTAGGATAAGCTTCAATAGCCTGTTTAATTGCCTCGTTAGAAACATAAGAAGCCACTTTTACCTCATCATCAAACTGAGGAGAAAGAAATACAGGCACTGCTCCTACTAGCTGCAAAGCATGGATAATCGATTTATGGCAATTTCTTTGCACAATTACCGGCTCGTTTTCTTCACACGTAGCAAAAATCATGGCTAAATTGCCAACAGTTGAACCATTGATCAAAAAAAAGGTTTCATCCACTCCATACAACTCAGCTGTTAATCGTTGTGCAGCTGCAATCACAGACTCCGGTTGATGGAGATCATCCAGTCCATTCAATTCAGTAACGTCAATCCTTAATAAATGCTTATAATGTTTTTTTGATTCGTTTAAAAATACATTTCCATATTTATGTCCTGGTACATGGAAAGAAATTGGATGTACAGAGAAATGCTTTTTTAAAGCCGTATATAAAGGTGTTTCTTGTTGTTGATAACTCATACGAAATCATTCCTTTTTTATTCTATCAATTAAATATATTAAAATAAAATAGGTCCTATTAATAGGACCTTAAACTATGAATATATTTCTCGATTGATAATTTTTTTTAGTTGCTGTAAATAAAATTGGTATTTGGGATCATCTATCTCTGTATGAACGATTTCTTGTTCACAATCGATACAAAGGAATTTTGTATAGATTCGGATGCCTTGATGCTTTAGTTGCTCACAAACAATACACGTATCACCTACTGTATGATTGGTCGTAGACTGGTTCAACTTCTCCACCTCCCATTTGTCAGGATTGCCATCTTTATGAGTTTCTATACTTACAAGATATGTATTTTTAGTTTGTTTGTATTAAGATGAAATAAAAAAACCTGACTAAACTGATGTTTGAATTGACCTCATAAAGTTAGACAGGTTATTTTGTTAGGCGGCTGTTTGGGCATGAGTTCGGAATTGTACCGGGCTCATGCCTTTTAATTTTGCCTTCATTCGTCTGTGATTGTAATACTCGATATATTTTGCTAATTCTTCTTTAAAATGGACCACACTTTCAAATTCTTTTAGATATAAGAATTCGGATTTCATCATACCAAAGAAATTCTCAATGACTGCATGATCGTAACAGTTACCTTTTCATGACATACTTTGTGTAATCCCTCGTTCTTTGAGGATATCCCGATACTGGCGCATTTGGTAGTGTCAACCTTGGTCTGAGTGTAAGAGGAGGGCGTCACCATCTGTCAACTGTTCAAAGGCCTGCTCTAACAATTTCAATTCTGTAATATCTGTTACCCACTTTTCATTTGGTTTTTCTGCCTTGAAATTACGTTCTAAAATGTTTGGCGCAATCTTGCCGACTTTACCTTTGTCTGAACGATAGTTCTTTATACGAACAATACTTTTTAATTCCCATTTTTTTCATGATATGTTGCACCTTTTTGTGTCCACGATTTGTCAGTTCATCACGAATACGGCGGTAGCCATAACGACCTTCATGTTCATCATCAATCGCTTGAATGATTCCTTTCAGTTCTGCATCTGGATCGGGCCGACCAAAGTTTTTTACCCAATAATAATATGTGCTACGCGGAATATCTGCGAGTGATAGAAGTGCTTTCACCGGAAATGCATGCCTTAGTTCATAGACTACTTGCGCTTGGTCTTGTGTAAACTTCTCCATAACAAAACTGCACCTCCAACTGTTAGACACAACTAACAATTGGAGGTGCAGTTCAAACTGATGTTTAGTCCGGCTTTTAGTTTGTTTGCCTAGCAACGTCCTACTCTTGCAGGGGCGTTAGCCCCAACTACCATCGGCGCTGGAGAGCTTAACTTCCGTGTTCGGGATGGGAACGGGTGTGACCTCTCCGCCATCGTCACTAGGCTTGTTATTT